>CAZHPU010000096.1:0-6334 GCA_964534435.1 uncultured Lachnospiraceae bacterium
TTCCCATGACGCCCCATACGCAGACGCCGACAAGCAGGATTATCACCGCGAGCAGAGCCGCCCAGACTCCGGGGTTTGTCACCTTGATATATTCGTTGAGTTGTTCCGGAGACGAAACCTTTTTCATTGCGCTTTCGCGAAACAGCTTTTTCTCCATGGTTATGACCATACCTTTCCAAACAAATTAGTGCCGTTTAACCGCTTTTATATATTTTATACAAAAATCAATGCCGTGTCAAGTAAAACTGTCGATAATTTGCCGTAATTATCGAAAACATTTGCGGATAGGGCGGGGCACCGCATTTTCCGCGGCGTCCCGCCCGTAGTTTGTCCTATTATTTGATTTAGATTGATTTTTTGCGGATTTTGTTGTTCTCAAACCAAACCATGTCTTTTTCGGCTCCGCATGATGCGCAGAAAACCGACAGCTCGTCATCCGACAGATTCCATGCCGTGTCTCTTCCGCATGCCGCGCAGTAGCAGAGAAACTCGGACACGGGGTTTACCGTTATGTCGATTTTCGGAAGACGACGTTCGATTCTCGTACCGCCAGCGACGCCGTCAAGCTCTTCGTCATTCAGCTCGGCATCGATTTTTTGCTCTTCGTTTGCGATTTTTTTATCTTCTTTTTTCATAAAAACCTCCGATGTGTTTTTGCTGTCATTGCCTTTGCCGATGCAGACCGCTTTACTGTCTGTCGGAATTTTTCTTCTTTTTGATAATCAAAATCAGGATAGCCGAAATCGCGACCGCGGCCGTGAGCGCTATTGCCGCCGCCGCGGCAATTTTCGCCGCGCCCGTGCCGCCCGATTGCTGTCCGCCTTTATCGGCGGTGGTTACCGGCGTATTTTCTCCGCCCCTGCCGCCGCTGTCCGAATTTTGTCCGCCGCCGTCCGATTTGTCGGGTTTGCCCGTTTCGGGATTTTCGGCGGTTTCGGGATTTTCGGCGGTTTCGGGGAGCTTGTCCGAATCGACTTTTTTGTTTTCTGTTTCTGGTTCGGACACGGGACCTCCTGTCGTTGTTTCGGGACCGCCCTTCGATGTTTCGGGTGCGGAAGTTTCCTTCTTCGCCTCGGTTGTGACGATGAGTTTGTCCGCTTCGTCCGCTTTCGCGCCGTAAACCTCGATTTCAACGCAGGATGCATTGCCCGCACGCGAGTTCTTGTATCCGACAACCCGCACTCCCGAACATTCGGTCGGGCTTTCAAGTGTGAATATGTAAACCTCGTTGTCGGGAAGCTGTTCCGAGTAGCTGTCGCCGGGGTATTCGGGGCTCATCGATGCCTTGACGGTTACCCATTCTCCGTTTATTTTCAGCTGAACATAGGGAATACTGCCGAACCAGCCGCCCTCGGTCCAGTGACCGCCCTCGTAGAAGAGAATATTCGATACGGCATAGCTGCCTTCGGTAAACTCGACTCCGAACCACTGATAGCCGTTCTTTCCGAGTTCGTCCGAGAAGGTGGCGAGATAGGTGTCGTACTGTTCGGCGTTATTTGAGAATGTCGTCTTGCCGTCGGCGATAATCGAGATGTTCCTCGAACCGCCGCCCTGCGGATTTTTGCCGTTCGTGATTGCCGTGTATTTCGTGCCGAGAGTTCTCAGCTCTTTTGCCGCGGACGGGATTTTGTCGGCGGTATTCTTGCCGTAAACCTCGATTTCAACGCAGGAGGCATTGCCCGCGAGCGAGTTCTTGTATCCGACAATGCGGACAGCCGAACATTCGGTCGGGGTATCGAGTATAAATGTGTATGTTTCGTTGCTCGGGAACTGCTCCGAATAGGAGTCGCCCGGATAGTCGGGAGTCATCGTCGCCTTGACCGTTGTCCATTTGCCGTTGATTTTCGCCTGAACATAGGGAAGGCTGCCGAACCATCCGCCCTCGTTCCAGTGACCGCCCTCGTAGAAGAGTATGTGCGATACGACATATTCTTTGTCAAACTGCACGCCGAACCACTGGTATCCGCTCTGACCGAGCTCGTCCGAGAAGGTGGCGAGATAGGTGTCGTACTGTTCGCTGTCGTTTGAGAATGTGGTCTTGCCGTCGACGATTATCGAGATGTCTCTCGATCCCGCGCCCTGCGGATAAAGTCCGTTCGTGATTCCCGTGAACTTCGCGCCGAGAGTTTTCAGCTCTTTGTATTCGGACGGAATCTTGACGGGCAGGTCGGATACGGCATCCGCCGATTCGGGTATCCATACCGTCAGCGCGTTCGCCCCTCTGTTCGCTCTCGCGTAGAAGGGAATCGCGGTCAGCGTATAGTCAACGCTGTCCTCGCTGTTTATGTAGAATTTCGCTTTTGCGGTTACCGCGACAACGCCGCCGTAAAGGTTTGTTATTTTCTTTTCACCGAGTTTAGCGCTCGTCTCGAGAACGATGCCCGAAATCGCGTTCGACGTGATGTCGCTCTTGTTGTCGGCACCCTCGATGCAGTAGATGAACACGCCGCGTCTGATTGCCGTTTTGCCGATATCGGCCTCGACATTTTCATCGGCGTAAATGCGTGTCGCCTCGACTTTTGCCTGAATTACTATTGTGTCGCCGTCCGAGAAGCCGCCCGAAATCGCCGCATATCCGTTGACCGCGGTATATTTCACGCTCTTTCCGTTGACCGTAATGCTTGTTTTGCCCGACCATGACGGAATTCTCAAATACAGCGTTCCGATGTTTGATGCGCCGCTCTCGATTTTTATCGTCGATTTGCCGTTCCACTGCCAGTCGGAAGTCTGTTTTAATATCGCGTTTCCTTTCGGTAGGCGGAGGGTTGCGGTCGATCCGATGTACTGATCGACGTAAATGTCATTGTTTCTGTATGAATAAATGTATCTTCCGAGCTGTCCGTAGATGAGCAGTCCGTATTTCGTACAGCAGGGAACACCGTGCCATGTATAGCGTTCGGCGGTTGTCGTATAAAGCGGATTCTGATAGAAGAATGTCGTTCCGTTCTCGCCTATGCTTCCGAGAAGATTGTTGTAAAGCTCAAGTTCGATGTTGTCGGCGTATTTCGCGTCGGCGAACATCTGAGAGAGAGAATCGGACATCTGTATCAGCGATCCCGAAGCGCAGGATTCGCAGTATGACTCGTTCGGCAGATAGTAATCGCCGCCGAAGCCCTCAAATGAGTAGACGCTTCCGATGCCGCCCGTGACATACATCTGTTTATCGACAATGTTGTTCCAGAGTCTGACCGCCGCGTCGGTATATGTGACGTCATCGGTATATCTTCCGGTTTCGGAGAGTGCCGTGTAGTAGAGCGCGGCGTTTACCGCGTGACCCGTGGCTCTCGTGAGCTGTTTGTATGTCACGTGGTCGCATCCGTATGTTCCGTAATAGACGCCGCCGACTCTGTCGGGATTTGTGTGAACGCCTCTGTACGAAAGAAGATTTTCGCAGAGTTCGATGTAATCGTCCTCGTTTATCGTAAGATCCTTGAGCAGGCTGTCGTTTTTGACATCGGGATTTTTTTCGAGCCACTCGCAGAGGGCGATGATGTTGTATTCGACCGTTGTGTAGTAGGATACGATGTTGACCTTGCCGTGATTTGAGTAGTTGACCGTAAAGTTAAGGAACCGCAGAGCCACTCTCAGCATGCGCGCGTCGCCCGTAGCGTTGTAATAGGCGATGCCGAATTCGATAAGATAGCCGAGATTGTAAAGATCGGTGGCCGCCGCGGGATTCGAAGTCTCGCTGAACACCTTTCCGTCGGTCATAAGAAGATTGTATATGCTGAAATAGCCGTTTTCGACGCTTTCGGATGCGGCGAAGATGTGATCGACGCATTCGTTGATTTTAGCTAACAGTTTTGCGTTGGGATAGTATTTGTATATGCGGCAGGCGCCCGCAAGCGCGGCGTACATTTCACATTCGCCCCATGTCATGCTGCCGACATAGTTCTGCGTGTTTCTGTCGCCTTTCGCCACATTGTCGAAGTTTACGAAATTCGAAAAATGTTTCGTAACCCAGTTTTCTATGATGTAGGGCGCCGAAACTTCCGAATACATTTTCAGCTTGCCGTTCCAGAATTCGTCGTCGATTGCGACGTCGTCGGTTTCGGGGCGCACCGCGTCCGAGCGTTTTATGAAGTTTACCTTTACCGTCCGCTTCTCGCCCGTTTTATATGTCACCGTAACGGTTGCCGTTCCGGGAATCGCCGACGCCTGTTTTACCGATACCTTCGCGTCCGAGAATGGCGCCTCTGCCGATACTTTCGGTACGGCCGTCACCGAGCTGTCGTAAACTTTGTAATAGCTGTCGGTGAAAGCGTCGAATTCATCGAGCTCTTTGCCGTCAACCGAGAGAGAGGAAAGCAGTTTTATACTGCTTTTCGATGTTTCGTCCGAAAAATCGACGATGCCGCAGATTTCGGATTCGGTCAGCGCCTTTGAATAGACTCTGACATCGTCCAAAAGACCGTTGTATGTTCCGTCGCCCCATGTCGCCGTCTTTCCGAGAAAGGCGTGGGTGATTCTCCATTTCGACAGATCTCCCTCGACTGCGACCTCGGAGATAAGCGCGCCGTTCACATAGAATTTAACCGTGTGACTGTCGTAGGAGACGGCTATGTGATGCCAGTCCGAATAGAATGATGTCGGCACAAGTCCTTCGGTCGCCATTTTCGTGTTCGCGGGGCTTCCCCCGTACATTTCGAATTTGTAGCCGCCGACCTCGGTGCCCGCATTTGTCATAAGAAGAAAGGCCTGCGAACTTGAAGATGTTTCGAGCTCGAAGATGCGCGAATATTTTCCGACCGTCTTTATGTCGAATTTCGCCCATGTCATAACGGTGAATTCGGACATTTTGAACTTGGTTTTCGGCATCGAAATATAGGCTTCGCTGTTTTTGTGGGATGTAGAGTCGAATTTTGCGGCGTTGCCGATTCGCCCTTTTTCGCAGCTTACATTTCCCGAAACCGTGCCGTCGTTTCCGTTTCCGCTCGAATCGTGTCCGAGATTGTTCTCGTCATCGAATGTGTAATGCAGAACAAGAGAGTCGGACAAATTGTCGCTTTTGTTTTCCGTGCTTGCGGCGCTGCCGCAAACGGCGGGGAATCCCGTAATCGTCATCGCAATCACCAGCAGAGCGGCAATCGCCGCTTCCTTTCCGCGTTTTAAGCTATGCATATTGCTACCTCGTTAAAGTCTGTCCTCCGGGATTACCGAAAGATTATTCCAGCCGGCAAGCATGTCGGTTATTTTTTTGTAGTATCCGTTTTCGAAGAAAAAGCATTTCGACGGATCGGACGCCGATTTGTCGCCCGACAGCGCGAGCGCAATCGCGCGGCATCCGCCGCAGCAGTATTCGAAATATTTGCATTTTCCGCATTTGGTGTTGATTTCTCTTAAATGTCCGACCGTTTCGCAGATTTCGTCCATATATCTGCCGCCCGATATGAGCTCTTTAAGGCTGCCGCTTTTCAGATTGCCGAGAATGTCGCCGTGCTGCTCGTAGTAGCCCGACATCTGATGGCAGGGAAATACGTTTCCGTTCGCCGCGACCGCTATCATTCCGCGGTTGCCCTTGCAGACGGGAGCGTTATCGCGGTAGCTGCCCTCGGGACATTCGACCGCCGATACGGTGTAGGATTTTGTCTGCGGCATCATCGTGCCGATCTGCCATGCCGTCAGATCCATCCGATGCTCTTCTTTCGAGTATTCGCGCCAGAGTTCGAGCATCGAGTCCATATATTCTTTGAATGTCAGCGTAGAGCCGTCGGCGTTTTTCTCCCAGCGGGGCGCTTCGGTCGTGCGTATCACGCGCGTTTCTCTCGCGCCCATTTTATCGAGCATTCTTACCGTGTCGAGCATGACGCCGACATTCTTTCGGTGAACGTTGGTCTGCGCCTTTACGGGGAAACCGTTCTCGATGCAGAGAGAAATCGCCCTGAGTGCGTCCTCCTCCGCGCCTTTTCTGTTTCTCAGCCAGTCATGCCAGCCGATTCCGTCGAATGAGATTTTCATCAGCGGAACGCAGCCGATGCTCTTCATTCGGTCAAGCGCCGCCTGATTTATGAAATGTCCGTTTGTGTTCAGCTCGTAGACATACATACCGCGGCTGTATATTCCCTCGAGAATTTCGAAGAAGTTTTTATGGAGCATCGGCTCGCCGCCGGTAATCGTGAATCCGTTTATGCCGCAGTCTCTCGCCTCGTCGAGCAGCTTGTTCGCCTCGTCGAGCGTCCATTCGCTTTGGAGCGGAGCGTTGTCGGCGGCATTGAAGCAGTGCAGACAGTTGTAGTTGCATTTGCCGGTAATCATCCAGTTCATGGCGGGGAAATAACGGTTGTCGTAGGTCTTGTCCTGCCAATCGTCGAGCTTCTTTTCACCCTTATTGCAG
>CAZHPU010000097.1:0-6324 GCA_964534435.1 uncultured Lachnospiraceae bacterium
TAGGCGACTATGCGTTCGAAAATTGTACGAGCCTTACGAGCATCACAATCCCCGATGGCGTAACGTCGATAGGGGGTTGCGCGTTCCGGGGTTGCTCAAGCCTGACGAGCGTCACAATCCCCGACGGCGTAACATCGATAGGGATTTGTGCGTTCGAGGGTTGCTCGAGTTTGACGAGCATCACTATCCCCGACAGTGTGACATCAATAGGCTGTAACGCATTCCGGGGCTGTGAGAGGCTCATGAACTTAAAGATCCCGGACGGCGTAGAATACGATGAAACTGACGACGACATTCCTTTTTGATTTTCCCGTCCCGATGTGCGGCAGTGCCGCACATCGGGACTTTTTCTTACAGGTCGCTTGATTTTGCCGAAAAGTTATGATAAAATCGAACCGAACGATATTTTACATAAGGATTTTCGGAGGTGTACGCTATGCGGACAATTCATTTTGACGAAAACATACCCGTAAAGGGTGAATATGATGTCATAGTCGCGGGCGGCGGCGTATCGGGTGCCGCGGCGGCGCTTGCGGCGGCACGCGGCGGCAAAAGCGTTCTGCTGATTGAAAAACAGTGTAGTCTCGGCGGACTCTCGACCTGCGGACTCGTGAATTTCTGGGTACCGCTCTGCAACGGACGCGGCAAAATGATTATTCACGGAATGGCGGAGGAATTTTTGAAGCTGTCGCTTGAGCTCGGATTCGACAGCCTGCCGCCCGACTGGAAAAACGGAGAGCCCGAAAAAGAGACCGAACAGCGCTGTGTCAGCCGCTTTTCGGCGGGACTTTTCTCGCTGCAGCTTCTGCGTCTGCTCGTTGACGCGGGCGTCGAAATTCTCTATGACGCGCTCGTATCGACACCGATAACCGAAAACGGACGCTGTCTCGGACTTGTCATAGACGGAAAGTCTGGCAGAATGTTCTATCGCGGAAAGATAATCGTCGATGCCACCGGCGACGCTCAGATTCTGAAGCAGGCGGGCGTGCCGACCGTCGACGGCGAAAACTACTTCACCTACTATGCCGAAGGAATTACGCTTGACGGCTGCCGCCGCGCCGCCGAAAGCGGCAATCCGAACGACGCCTATTCGTCGTTTTTCGGCGGTCCCGCCGATTTATACGGAAACAGACAGCCGAAAGACAAGCCGACCTACAAAGGTGTCTCGCTTGAACTTATAAACGAATATCTTCGGGAAAACCAGCTTGAACTGCTTCGCAAAGAGAAAAGCAAAGACCGTATGTCGCGCGCGATTCATATGCTCCCCGGAATGCCGCAGCTTCGGACATCACGCCGTATTGACGGCAATCGCACGCTTACCGAAGCCGACTGCTACCGACACACGCCCGACTCGATAGGTGCAATCTGCGATTTCGACAGACGGGACAGCCTTTACGAAATCCCGTACGGGACACTTGTACGCGACGGCTTCCCGAATCTCATAACCTGCGGACGAAGCGCATCGGCCGACGGCTGGGGCTGGGATGTGCTCCGCGTTATTCCGCCCGCGATTATCACGGGGCAGTGCGCCGGAATCGCCGCATCTCACGCAATCGACGAAAATCTGCCTGTAAGCGATATTTCAATCACCTCTCTTCAAAAATCGCTCGAAGAGGGGAATGTCGATATACATTTTGACGATTCGCTCGTCCCCGACGACAAAAAATCGCAGACGGCGCCGACGGGCGGACATATATGATATGCCGAAAATCACAAAAAAACCGATAATCGGCGGACACAGTCGGTGAAAATATAGTCATTGTTACGAAAATTTTCATATATTGTACAAATATCACCCGAATACATAAAAATCCGCACAATTATGATATAATAATCGAAGATGTTTATGCATCATCATATTTATGTATATGCGGAGGATATTTCAATGAACGAAACACAAACAAGCTATTTTGACGGCACGCTTCTTCAGCAGATAGGGTGGAGAATTCTCGCATCGCTTATCATCGGATTTTCATTCGGAATCGCCACTCCGTGGGCGGTCTGCATGCTCGAAGAATGGGAAACAAAACATACCGTTATAAACGGCAGACGTCTCACATTTGACGGAACAGGCACCGGACTTTTCGGCAAATACATCATCTGGTTCCTTCTGACGCTTGTTACTTTCGGTATCTACGGATTCTGGCTCGATATTAAACTGAAAAAATGGACTGTCGAGCATACCCATTTCGCCGACGAAAACTGATTTTCAAAAGAATACCGAACATCGGCAGAGCGACGCTCTGCCTTTGTTTGACATATGTAAAAACAGAAACGGAGTTTATCTGACGATGAAAAAATATTTGCCGTTTATTCTTGCCGTTTTGCTGCTTCTGATTTTGTCGGCATGTACGGCAGGCGGAGAAAAAACGCAAAATACAACCGAAAGCCAAACAATCGATGCACCCCCGACGGCCGAAAGCCTTGTTGTTTCGAATCCGAAAACCGAATTTGAATTCGGCGAGGATTTTGCGGCAGAGGGAGCGGAGGTCTCGGTCATCTATTCGGACGGTCATTCCGAAAATATCGACATATCGGAATGTACGGTCGACTCGGATTATAACGCGTATAAACCCGGCGAGTACGAGATAACGGTCAGCCGCGGAGATTTGACATATAAATACAATGTAAAGGTGAACAGCATGAAAAAACTCTCTCTTTTAATGATCGGAAACAGCTTTTCCGAAGATACCGTGCAGTATATTTACGAAATCGCGCATTCGCTCGGAATCGAAGACGTAAACGTCTGCAATATGTATATCGGCGGATGCAGTGTATACACGCACTATCAGAACAGCGTGAAAAACAGCGCCGCCTATGATTTGCAGATTTACGAAAACGGAACATGGACGCACAATACGGGGAAAACGCTCGAAGAGGGCATCACCTACGCCGATTGGGACTACATCTCATTGCAGCAGGCAAGCGGATCGAGCGGACAGTTGTCGACATACGCTCCTTTGCAGAAGCTGATGGACTATGTGAGAGAAAAGGCGACAAATCCGAATATGAAATTCATCTGGAATATGACATGGGCATATCAGCAGAACTCGACTCACAGCGATTTTCCGAACTATAAGAGCGATCAGATGACGATGTACAACGCCATTGTCGAGGCGGTGCAAAAGAAAGTCGCAACCAAGGATTTCTTCATGATTATCCCGAACGGAACCGCCGTGCAGAACGCGCGCACATCATCGGTCGGCGACCATCTTACCCGCGACGGATTTCATTTAAGCTATGATTTGGGAAGATATATCGCGGGGCTCACGATTGTTCACGCACTTACCGGCGAGGATATAAGCGACATCGAGTACAAACCGTCGGGCGTCGGCTCAAAACTGCAGAAGATTGCGATAGAGTCGGCGATGAACGCGGTGGCAAATCCATATGAGGTGACTCAGTCGGCATATAACTGATCCGAAAATTCAAAAACAACAAAAAACAGACGAAAATATATTGACTTTTCGGCATTATGCTGTATAATTGAATCAGATGACGGTAATCTGCCGTCAAATAATCCGAAAGGGCGGAATGAATATGGCAACAATCAGCCTTTACAAGAAACACAGAGTAGGCAAAATAGAGCACGAAATATTCGGTGCTTTTATCGAACATCTCGGCAGAAGCATATACGGCGGCATATACGATCCGGGCAGCATTTACTCGGACAAAGACGGATACAGAGAAGACGTAAAAGATCTTGTCCGTGAACTCGGAGTCGATATAATCAGATATCCGGGCGGAAACTATGTTTCGGGATATGACTGGAGAGACGGAGTCGGCGAAAGAAAGGTCAGACTCAATCTCGCGTGGGGACAGACCGAGCCCAACACAATCGGAACGCACGAGTTCTATGACTGGGCAAAGAGCATCGGCTCGAAGGTTATGCTTGCCACGAATATGGGAACGGGATCGCCGAGAGACGCGGGTGAATATGTCGAATACTGCAATCACGCGGGAAAGACGGCACTCACTGACGAACGTGCGAAAAACGGCAGAGCGGAGCCGTTCGGAATCGAACGCTGGTGCATCGGCAACGAGATGGACGGCGACTGGCAGATCGGCACAAAAAAAGCGAACGAATACGGCAGACTCGCTCATGAAACCGCGAAAATAATGAAAATGGTCGACCCGTCAATCAAACTGACCGTCTGCGGAAGCAGCGGACCGGGTATGCCCACATTCCCCGAATGGGACAGAATCGTTCTCGAAAACACATATAACGAAGTTGAGTTCCTTTCACTTCACAGATATTACGAGTTCCCGTATGCCGACAAGAAGAGAGTCGGAGATTTTGTCGGCTCGTTTGTCGATTTCGATGCTTTTATAAAGACCGGAAAAGCGACAATCGAATATGTAAAGGCATACAAGAGAAGCCGCAAACAGGTGTATATGTCGGTTGACGAATGGAATGTATGGCATATGCAGGAGGGAAATCACCAGAAAGAAAGATGGGAAGTCGAATCGGTTATCGCCGAAAATCACTATACCGCGCTCGATGCGATAGTTTTCGCGACACTCATGATGACTCTTCTGAACAATGCCGACTGCGTAAAGATGGCTTGCCTCGCTCAGGTTGTCAATGTAATCGCGCCGATACTTTGCGAACATGACAAAAAGGCGATAAGACAGACGACATTCTTCCCGTTCGCGTACGGCTCGAAATACGCGAAGGGCTATACGCTCGAATCGCTTTCCGATTCTGACGGATACGATTCGATATACGGAAAAGTTCCGTATATCTATACCGCGAACACCTATGACGACAGCACGGGAGAGCTGACCTGCTTTATCGTAAACACCCGCGAAAACGAAAGCGAAGATGTTTCGCTCTGCTTTGACGGCTTTGACAATCTCGAATTTACCGAATCGTTCACCCTCGATTATAACGATAAATTCGATACAAACAATCTCGGCGAAGAGGAAAAGGTAAAAATGATAAAAGGCGACGCCGCAAGAAAACAGTCGGACGGAAGATTTATCTATACCGCAAAACCGCTTTCATTCTCGGTTGTCCGCTTTGCGGAGAAATAACCGCTAAAAAAGTCACGGCGTTTCCGCTTGCGAAATGCCGTGACTTTTCTCGAAAATCAAATAAAATTATATAAAACGGAGAAAATAAAATGCCGATTGTTTTTGACAGCGAAAAAAGAACATTCAAGCTTGACAGCAAAACGTCAAGTTATATAATCAAAATCCATGATGAAAATTATCTTCTGAATCTCTATTACGGCGCAAAAATTCCCGATACCTATGTTCCGTCGCGCGAATGCAGAACGCCGAACGCGTCTTTCAGCCCCGCAAATCCGGTCATAGGCGAACACGGATTCTCACCCGATACGGCTCCGATGGAATACGGATGCGGCGGCGCGGGCGATTTCAGAATTTCGGCGCTCTCGGTCAAAAACGGCTGCGGAGATACGGTTACCGACATCAGATACACAGGTCACAAAATCTATAAAGGCAAGCCCGAGATTCCCGGACTTCCGTCGACCTATGTAAATACCGACGACGAGGCGGACACACTCGAAATTTACGCCGCCGATAAGTCAACCGGACTTTCGGTTACACTTTATTATACCGTTTTCCGCGATTACGGAGTTATTACCCGTCACAGCCGCATAACAAACAGCGGCGAAGCCAAAACAGCGGTTGAGAGAGCGTTCAGCGGATGCCTAAACTTCGAATCGCTCGACTATGATATGATTACATTCTACGGACGCCATGCGAAGGAACGTTATATCGAACGCCGCAAACTCTCCCACGGAGTGCAGGGAATCGAAAGTATGCGCGGCGTGTCGGGCAATGCGCAAAATCCGTTTGTGATAATTGCGGCGCATGACGCCACAGAAACTCACGGAGAGACATACGGATTCAACCTCGTTTATTCGGGCAACTTCTCGGCACTTGCCGAAGCCGATTTCAACTCGACCGCCCGTTTTATAATGGGTATCAATCCGACCGATTTCGAATGGAATCTTGATGTCGGCGAATCGTTTTATACTCCCGAACTCGTGATGGTCTATACCGAGGACGGCATCGGCGAGATGAGCCGAATCTATCACAGATTTTACAACAACAATCTGATACGCGGAAAATACAAAACCGAAAAGCGTCCGCTGCTTATAAACAGCTGGGAAGCCGCATTTTTCGATTTCGATGACGATAAACTTGTCGCTTTCGCGAAAGAGGCGAAAAAACTCGGAATCGAGATGCTCGTTATGGATGACGGCTGGTTCGGCAGACGAAATGACGACAGAAGCTCGCTCGGCGACTGGTATGTGAACGAGAACAAGCTGAAAGGCGGGCTCGGCTCGCTTA
>CAZHPU010000098.1:0-6305 GCA_964534435.1 uncultured Lachnospiraceae bacterium
ACCCGTATCACCGTTCTTAACGCTTTCAGCGAGGCAGATAATATTCTTAAACACGGCGTTCAGTCGATTTCCGACCTTGTTACCAAGGACGGACTTATCAATCTTGATTTCGCCGATGTGAAAGCCGTTATGAAGGATGCCGGATTTGCACATATGGGTGTCGGCGCCGCACAGGGCAAGGATAAAGCCGAAGTCGCAGCGAAGATGGCAATTTCAAGCCCTCTTCTCGAGACCTCGATTTCGGGAGCAAGAGGAATACTTGTCAACTTTACATGCCCCAGCGATTTCGCACTTGACGAACTCGATGTTGCCGCCGATCTTATCACCAATGAAGCACATCCCGATGCGAGAGTCATCATCGGCTATGTTGTAGATGACAGCCTTGATGACGAAGTTCATGTTACCGTTATCGCAACAGGTTTTGCAAAAGAAGAGACTGTCGAGGAAACAAAAGTTGAGGCACCCGTAAGCAAGCCGAAGATTGATGACCTTGCAAAACCCGCAGAAGAGAATCCGAAAGCCGATTATGACACGCTTTTTGATATCTTCAACAAAAAGAAATAATAAATAAGAAGTCGATTCATTTTTGTAATGTATAGAAGAGCGGTTACCGTTTGTTCGGGCGGCCGCTCTTTTGTATTATGAGGTTTTCCGTGAAAATGATAAAAAAGTTTATTAAGTATTATAAACCGCATATGGCGATTTTTATCGCCGATCTGGTTGCGGCACTTGTTTTAGCTGTTGCCGATTTGTTTTATCCCATGATTACCCGCAGTATGATAAACGATTTTATACCGAATAAAAATATACGGCTTCTTATTCTGTGGTCGTGCATCGCAGTGCTTATTTATATCGTTAAAATCTGGCTGAATTATTTTATCTCATATTACGGTCACGTGATGGGCGTTCATATGCAGGCGGATATGAGACGGGAAGTTTTTTCTCATTTGCAGGATTTGCCGTGTTCTTATTTCGACAATAATAAAACAGGCAATATAATGTCAAGGATAATAAACGATTTGTTTGATATATCCGAGCTTGCACACCACGGTCCCGAAGATCTCTTTCTGTCCGCCGTGCTGTTTGTCGGTTCGTTTATTCTGATGTCGCAGATAAATATCTGGCTTACGCTCATAGTTTTTTCGTCTATTCCCGTTTTTCTGATTTATACAATGAAACGCAGACTCGCACTGTCAAAAGCTTTCAAGGAAACCAAAGTGGAAGTCGGTGAGGTAAACTCGGTACTTGAAAATGCTGTGTCGGGAATAAGAATCTCCAAAGCATATACAAATAAAGCGTATGAATGCGACAGATTTGAAAAATCCAATAAAAGATTTGTAGACGCAAGATCGAGATCGTATAAAGTTATGGGGGAATTTCAGGCGGTTACTGCCTTTATGACCGATTTCCTGAATCTTGTGGTTATGTTCAGCGGCGGAATATTCGTCTATTTCGGATGGATAACCGTCGGAGATTTTGCGGCATTTATTATATTTGTAAATGTCTTTATGAATCCGATAAAGAGACTTATCTCTTTCGTTGAACAGTATCAGAACGGTATGACAGGATTTGTCAGATTCAGCGAGATAATGGAAGAAAAACCCGAATTCGAGAAAAAGAACGCCGTGATTGCGGGAAGACTTTCGGGTGATATTGAATTTCGAGATGTAAGTTTCGCGTATGATGACCGCAGTATGGTACTCAGTCATGTCAACCTTCATATAGAAAAAGGCAAGAGATTCGCTTTTGTCGGTCCTTCGGGAGCAGGCAAAACAACCATATGTAATCTGATACCGAGATTTTACGAGGTTACAGACGGTAAAATCACAATCGACGGTATTGATATTCGTGATATGACACTTGATTCGCTCAGGGAAAATATAGGAATTGTGGCGCAGGAAACATTTCTTTTTACCGGAACAATATATGAAAATATTGCTTACGGAAAACCGTCCGCAACAAAAGAAGAAGTGTATAAAGCCGCCGAAAACGCAAGTATACATGACTTTATTATGTCGCTGAGTGACGGATACGATACGTATATAGGCGAACGCGGAGTAAAGCTCTCGGGCGGACAAAAACAACGAATTTCGATAGCGAGAGCTTTTTTGAAAAATCCCCCGATTCTTATTCTCGATGAGGCAACATCTTCACTTGACAGCAATACCGAGATGGCGATTGTCAACTCGCTTGAACGGTTAAGCGAAGGCAGAACAACGCTTACAGTCGCACATAGACTTTCAACAGTCAAAAATGCCGATGTGATTGTCGTTATTGACGATGAGGGAATTAAAGAACAGGGAAGCCACGCCGAACTGATGAAGAAAAACGGAATATACGCAAATCTTTATAACGCGCAGTTTAACGGAATATAATCTTTGCAGATTATGAAAAAGCGGGATGTCCTGTTTTAGGACATCCCGCTTTTGCTTTTTGTTTATCAAAATTCTGTTTTCTTGGCGATATAATCCTTAATCGAGTCAATCGGAATGCGAATTTGCTCCATGCTGTCTCTGTCACGGATTGTCACGCAGTTGTCGCCGGCTTTTTCGTCGTTTCCGACAGTGTCGAAATCAACGGTTATGCAGAACGGCGTGCCGATTTCGTCTTCACGGCGGTATCTCTTTCCTATCGAACCGGTTTCGTCAAAATCGACCATCCAGTACTTGCTGAGCTCTTCGTAAATCTTTTGGGCGGGCTCGCTGAGCTTTTTGGAAAGCGGCAAAACCGCGGCTTTGTAGGGTGCGAGGGCAGGATGCAGATGCAGAACACAGCGAATATCGTTTTTCTCCGCATCTACAACTTCTTCGTCATACGCATCGCAGAGAACGGCAAGAACACTTCTCTCAACACCGAGAGAAGGCTCAACAACATACGGAATGTATCTCTCGTTCGTTTCGGGATCGAAATAAGTCAAATCTTTTCCGGATACATTCTGATGCTGGGTAAGGTCATAATCGGTACGGTCGGCAACTCCCCACAGTTCGCCCCAGCCGAACGGGAACAAAAACTCAAAATCGGTCGTCGCTTTTGAATAGAAACAAAGCTCTTCGGGAGAGTGATCGCGCAGACGAATGTTTTCTTCTTTCAGACCAATCGAAAGAAGCCAGTTCTTGCAGAATGTGCGCCAGTAGTTGAACCATTCGAGATCTGTGCCGGGCTTGCAGAAAAATTCAAGTTCCATCTGCTCAAATTCACGAACACGGAAAATGAAGTTGCCGGGAGTGATTTCGTTTCTGAACGATTTGCCTATCTGACATACGCCGAACGGAAGCTTGCGCCGAGTTGTACGCTGTACGTTGACAAAGTTCGTGAAAATGCCCTGCGCTGTTTCGGGGCGAAGATAAACGGTGTTTTTAGCGTCTTCGGTGACACCCTGAAATGTTTTGAACATCAGATTGAACTGTCTTATGTCGGTAAAATTATGTTTTCCGCAGGACGGGCAGGGGATATTATTCTCTTCGATAAAATCCTTCATCTCGCTTTGAGAAAAGGCGTCAATCGGCTTTTGCAGCTGATACGAATTTTCGTTGCACCAGTCTTCGATGAGTTTATCGGCGCGGAACCGCTCCTTGCATTCCTTGCAGTCCATAAGCGGATCCGAAAATCCGCTCAGATGTCCGCTTGCAACCCAGGTTTGCGGATTCATGAGAATTGCCGCATCCTGACCGACATTGTAGCGGTTTTCCTGGACGAATTTTTTCCACCAGGCTTTTTTTACATTGTTTTTCAGTTCGACTCCGAGCGGACCGTAATCCCATGTGTTGGCAAGTCCGCCGTATATTTCGCTCCCCGCAAAGATAAAACCGCGGTTTTTGCAGAGAGCAACGATTTTATCCATTGTTTTTTCATTATTATTCATAATGTCAGCTCCTTTGTGTGAAATAATATATTATTAAAATCCGTATTGCTTTATTTGTGATATCGTATTTGTTCTGTCAAGCTCAAAATAGCTTTCGCCGCCCGATGTTGTAAATTGTCCGATGACATTTACAATAATCGCAGTGCAGTTTCTGTATTCGAACAATTTCTCGGCTGCGGAACGCGGCGTTGTGTAGCTTCCGATGTTGTAATCCATATATACCGATATGCGTGCCCATGTCTGCTCGAAACTCGAGAATGCCGATGATGTGCAGCCCTTGTCAAGTATCGCCTTGCAGATTGCGGATATCAGCTGATATTTGAGCAGGGGATTTGTGTAATTGCCGTATTTTATCAGCGATTTCAAATCCGAAGAAGAAAGTTTGTTTTCTCCTTTCGGGAAAAATCTCGTCGCACCGTCGTATATTGTTATCGCTTCCGGAAAATCTACCGTCAGCTTTCCGAGCGAATCGGCCGCACGGGTGAAATCGGATGTTTCAACATATGTGTAACAGTCTATCGCAATTCCGGTACAGCTTGTGAATAGATCCGCAACATAATTCTTGTCCATATTATATTCGGGCAGATCGGCATAGTAAAGCGCATCAGAAAGGCTCATTGCAACGCCCTTGAATTCAACTTTAAGATTTCCGGGAATCGCCGTAATAACAGCCTTTTTGCTGTCGGTATTGACGCTTACTATTGTAACGAAATCGACGATTTTTTCGGGATTTGCCTTCTTAACACGCGGAAGCAGCTTTTCGTCCTGATTTTCTGTTATATCGGCCTCTGTTTCACCGCTTTCGGTCTCACTGCTTTCCGATTGAGTATCGGCCGATAGGCTGTAATCCGGATTGTCGGATCTTGCTATCATAAGCATTGTTATCGAGCCCGCGCCGGTATCGACATTTGCCTGATTATCATCGCTGCTTACATCGGTACTGTCACTTTCGCTGTCGGGCTTCTCGGCGGCTTCAACATTGTCAATTACATAATTGAGACCGAAATACGCAAGAGGAGCAAACACTATAAATGCAATCAGAAAGGAAATCAAAAAGTTTCTGACAAAGGTCATTTTAATATACTCCCTCGTAATTTTCGTTTAACTTCCTAATTATAATATATTTTGTTTAATTTATCAAGCTATTTCGTGAAAATTAAAAAAACTTTCATTATTTGGCGTAAGCGGCGTAAAAAAGAAAATATTTTCTCTTCACGATGAAAATTATCTGTAAATCGCTTGATAAATTCGGATAAATATGATATACTCATTTTAGTGAGAAATGAGAAGCATATCGAAGGTCACCCGAAAAAAACGAACGGAGGATATGACAATGACAGCAAACAATGCCGTAGTCTATCGATTGTCGGGGGCAAACTGTGACTATTCTTCAATCTGTTGTGCTTTATCCGAAAATCAAAAATAACATTGCCGAAGACAGGAATATTTGCGCCCGATCTTCGGCATTTTCTTATATTTTTCGACAAAAAATTATTTTTTATCGGTTACGGTTTGGTAACGTTCACGAAATATAATATAGACAGAGATACCGAAAAAAGTAAAATAATTAACTATTTCAAACAAAAAGGAGGAACATTTATGAAACACAAGGACTATGGTAAAAGGCTGCTGGCGCTGCTGCTGTGCGTGGTTACATGCATAGGACTTTTCGGCTGCTCGGGAAATCAGACCACGAAAACGGTATCGGCTTCAACCGTCGATTATCGCAAAGACGGTGTGTACACCACAACCGTCACTCTCGACGGTATGAGCTTCAAGAAAAGCGTTGATGCCGATGACGTCACATTGACTTCCTACGCGACCGAAGAGTATAACCTGATTAACAGCATATATTCCGAAAATGCAGTAACAACAGATGAGACGTCCGAGTCGACTGCCGAATCGAGTATCACGATTACCTCGGTAAGCAGAAAAGACGGCAGTACCTTGGAAATTTCTTTCGTTGACACAGAATCCGAAAGTAATGTGTCGGGCTATTTTGTAAAACTTGCGGCCGACTCAATAGGTGAAAAATCGGATGTGTCGGTCCGCGTGTCGGTAAGTACCGCAAAAAGCATTACCTGTGACACCGAAAATGTTACCCCCGATACAAAGACGATTAAGCTGACAATGACTCTGGAAAACGACAATTTTTCATCGGATGTTACGACAGAGAATATCACACTTGCCGGCTCATTTGAAAATATGACAGTTGCATCGGTAAGCTCTGCGGGCAAAAATCTGACAGTTCAGCTTACCGGCGAAATAGCATTTAATAAATCGTCGGGTTGTTATACCGACGGATTCGTCTGTATTGATAAGGACGGATTTGAAAACGGTTACTCGAATGTTTCGCTATGCATAGGTGTAAACGATGTTTCCGCAGCGACCGATTCAACAACTTTTGCCGTCAAAGACGGAACCGCTTCGTTTGATATCAAAC
>CAZHPU010000099.1:0-6295 GCA_964534435.1 uncultured Lachnospiraceae bacterium
CTTTCTCTTGTTCTCGAACCGACATCGGGCAGTATTACGATTAACGGGATTCATGTTTCCGACGATATGTCGGACGATGACGTCATGAACATCCGCAGATCGCTCGGCATGGTCTTTCAGAATCCCGACAATCAGCTGGTATCCACCGTCGTTGAAGAAGACGTGGCGTTCGGCCCCGAAAATCTCGGCATTGCGCCCGATGAAATCAGGCGTCGGGTTGACGAAAGTCTTGCCGCCGTATCAATGAGCGAATATGCAAGATTTGCCCCTCACAAGCTGTCGGGCGGTCAGAAACAGCGGGTGGCGATTGCGGGAATTCTCGCGATGATGCCCGACTGCATTATTTTCGACGAATCAACCGCCATGCTCGACCCTATGGGCCGCCGTGACGTGATGAAAATAATGAAAATGCTGAACCGTGAAAAGAAAATCACAATAATCACAATCACTCACAACATGGAGGAAGCGGTGCTTGCCGACAGAGTTGTGGTGCTTGATGACGGCAAAATCAAGATGGACGGGAGTCCGAGCCGAATATTTTCGCAGGTTGACAGGCTTCATTCGATGGGGCTTGCCGTACCGCAGTCCGCCGAACTGATTTACAGGCTGAAATCGCACAATCTGCCGCTTCCCGCGGACATTATCGACGAAGAATCGGCGGTGGACGCGATATCGTCACTGCTCGGCAAACCCGAAATTCAATCGGAGAACTAATCAGATATGCAGAATTCATCAGATAGCCGCGGTATGACGGCGGTTGAGCTTTCCGATGTGAGCTACAGCTACGGAAAGGACACCGTATTCTACAAAAAAGCGGTTGACCGTGTATCGGTATCAATAAAAAAATCAAGCATAACCGGAATTATCGGACACACGGGATCGGGAAAGTCCACCCTTGTTCAGATGATATGCGGGCTGTTGAAACCCGAATCGGGCAAAGTTATGCTTTTCGGTGAAGATATATTCGCCGACAAAAAGAAGGCGCAGTCGGTACATTTCCGCGTCGGGCTCGTATTCCAGTACCCCGAATATCAGCTTTTCGACGAAACGGTTGAAAAAGATATTTCATTCGGCCCTAAAAATCAGGGGCTTCCCGAAAATGAAATAAAAAAACGTGTTGCCGAAGCGGCGGGATTTGTAAAGCTCGAGCCCGAACTCATGGAAAAATCCCCGTTTGAACTTTCGGGCGGTCAGAAACGGCGTGCGGCGATTGCCGGAGTTATGGCAATGCGTCCCGAAGTGCTGATACTCGACGAGCCCGCATCCGGTCTCGATCCGATAGGACGCGAGACGGTATTCGGCGGACTGCTCGAATACCGCGAGAAAACGGGTGCAACCGTCATAATCGTGAGCCACTCGATGGAGGATATGGCGCGATATGCCGATGATATTATCGTGCTGAGCGGCGGCAGAGTTGCCATGTCGGGCGACAAGGCAACGATTTTCGGACGTGCGGATGAGCTGTGCTCGATGGGTCTTGACATTCCCGAAATAAGTTCGATTATGCGAACGCTCAAAGCGCGCGGATATGATCTTTCGGACAAAGTTTTCACGGTTGAAGATGCCGAAAAGGAAATTTTGCGGCTTATAGAGAAAAGAGGTGGCATTCATGCTTAAGGATGTTACCATAGGTCAGTATTTCCCGGGCAGCTCGCCGCTTCACAGACTCGATCCGAGAATGAAGCTCATTCTGTCGATTTACTATATCGTCATCGTATTCCTCGCGAAAGACATCATTACGGTTGCCGTTCTTACCCTTTTGGCGTTCGTATTGGCTCCGATCGGAAAAATTCCGATAAAAACAATAACAAAATCATTGAAACCGCTTCGGTTTATACTGATTATTACCTCATTTTTCAACATTTTCTGGCATGAGGGAGAGCATCTGCTTTTCGAGTTCAAATTCATACACATTTATGCCGAGGGCATTGTATATGCCGCGCTTATCGCGCTCCGTCTTATTGCCCTGCTTGTCGGTTCAAGCGTCATTCTGACATATACCACATCTCCGAGCGCGCTTACAGACGGAATAGACAGGCTGCTGGCTCCGTTGAAAAAACTGCACGTTCCCGTTCACGAATTTTCGATGATGATGACGATTGCGCTGAGATTTATTCCGACGCTTATCGGCGAAACCGATCAGATAATGACCGCTCAGAAAGCAAGAGGCGCAAATTTTGAAACGGGATCGCTCATTTCTCGCGCCAAAGCGCTGCTGCCCGTTTTTATTCCGCTTTTTCTGTCATCCGTAAGACACGCGGGAGATCTTGCCACTGCGATGGAATGCCGCTGTTACCACGGCGGCGACGGCAGAACACGCATGAACAGACTGAAATTTCACGTGTCCGACTATGCGGCGCTCATACTGATGACTGTTCTCTGCGCGGCGGTAATCGCGATGCGTTTTGTGAATTTTCCTCCGATACTCTGCCTTTAATACACATTATTTCAGCAGTCGCACAAGCGGCGAAAGGTGATTTATATGAAACTTCTTCTGACAGCCGCATATGTGGGAACGAATTTTCACGGATATCAGGCACAGCCGGGGCTTAGGACAGTTCAGGGGACTTTTCAGGCGGCGCTCGAAAATCTTTTTGCCCGAAAAATACTGCTTACAGGCTGTTCCCGCACCGATGCGGGTGTTCATGCGAATATGTTCTGCATGACCGCCGAGACAATCGGCGATGCCGTCTTCCCCGCAATTCCTCCCGAAAAACTGCCGCTTGCCCTTTCTCCCCTGCTTCCGCCCGATCTTACCCTGCTTTCGGCGATGCGGGTAGACGATAATTTTCACGTTCGCTATGATGTTCTGTACAAACAGTATGTTTATCTTATAGTAAACCGTCCGGTAAGAGATCCGTTTTATGCCGACAGAGCATGGCATTACCCGGTAAAGCTTGACATCGACCTTATGAACAAGGCCTGCGGGTATTTTATCGGCAAGCACGATTTTTCGGCATTTATGGCGCAGGGCTCAAAGATAAGTTCGACCGTACGCGACATAAAAGAATTTTTTGTCGAACGCGACGGCGACATCGTCAAAATAACGGTCGCCGCCGACGGATTTCTCTACAACATGGTCCGCATACTTGCGGGAACTCTCGTTTCGGTATCCGAGCGAAAAATCGATGCCGACTCGATTCCCGAAATAATTTTATCAAAAGACCGCAGGCGGGCGGGCGCGACTCTTCCGCCGCAGGGGCTTTATCTAAACCGCGTTGTCTACCGCGACGGCGCATTTCAAAATCGAGAGCAGGTCTGATTTCGATGCTCTCCGCATAATTTCGAAAAGAGGAGGCAGCTGTCGGCTGTGATGGATTCGAAAAACGACAAACAAAACGAAAGCCGAAAAGACGAAGGCGGCAGCCGTTCTCTGTCGACAAGGGGCGGCGCTTCGCTTACCGTTTCAAAAAGCAAAAAGAAAAAAGAACGTAGGGACAGGGACAACTACCTTCTCACTCAGAACGAGGTCGAAAACATCTATGTTCTTCCGCCCGACGATCAGCAGCTTATAGAAGAAACGCGTGAACTGAAAAACAGCTATTATCTTTCGGTTTCTTCAAAATTCCGCATTGCAACCTGGATAACCGTTGTTCTGCTTGCGGCATGGCTTGCCGTGATGTTCTTTTCATACCGCGATGATATAACGATAGAAAATTTTCGTTTTCTCATGCGAAATGTCAATTTCAAGATAGAATCCGATTCATCATCGGCAGACGATGAAAAATGCGGCATTATCTATACCCGCGACGACAACCGCGTATTTACTCTGTACAAGGACTATTTTGCGACGGTCGGCAGCGGCAGACTGATAATCTGCGACAATACGGGAAACAAAGCATACAACGAAAAGCTCGATTATTCATCGCCGGTTTTGAAAAGTTCAAGCAATTATCTCTTATGTTTTGACCGCGGAGGCACCGATTACTCGCTTTACACCTATTTCAACAACATCGGCGAGATGACCTCCGATTACGCGATAACCGACGCCGCCGTATGCGATGCGGGATATTATGCGGTTGCGACACGCGATCAAAGTCACTACTGCGTGGTAAATGTCTACAACGACCGTCTGAAGCAGATACAGAAAATCAGCAAAAACAAGTACTGTGTTTCGGTTGACATAAATTCGGACGGTTCGGAAGTGCTTGTGACCTCTTTTTCGGCAGGTGATGACGGCATATCGTATGCCGAAATCGCCGTTCACCCGACAGACACGACTGACGCGCGTTTTACCCTCAAATTCGACGACGCAATACCATATGAGGCAAGATATTTTTCGGACGGCTCGATAATTCTCGTCTGCTCGGACGGGGCGAGATTTATATCAAGCGAGGGAAAACTTGTCAAATTCTATTCGTTTGACGGCGGCAATATCGAAAAATACGATATAGGGAGCGGATGTCTTGCCGTTATATGCACCGACAGTGTCAACAAAACGGCATCCGCAATAAAGACGGTAACATCCGACGGCGAAAGCTCGGTATCTTTTGTCGGAACCGCGGTAAGCTGCAAGGCGTTCGATGATTTTTCGGCGGCGATTTTATCCGACAAGGCGGTCATTTGCGAAAAAAACGGCGAAAGCACCGAATATTCGGTCGCCGAGGCCGCCGACATTCTCTTCAAAAACGGCCGTTTCTACATCTGCTGTCCCGACAAGATTATTTCTTTTGCCGACGGCAATGCCTGATTCGAAGAAGCGTTATAACAGCCGTTAAGATACGGCAAACCGATAATTTTCGGATATATTCGGAGGTATTTCAATGAGCATGATTCTTGATGCGGCGGTAATCGTACTGCTTGTTCTCGTTACATATCACTACGCGAAAAAAGGAATAGTCAAGGTACTTGTCGGGATAGCGGGATTCGTTATCTCACTCGCGGCGGCAACCGTATTCTGCCGTCCCGTCGGCAATCTTATTCATCCTTTTATTGCCGATAAAGTCGACAAAATAGATGCGAGCGAGTCGCTTATCAACAAATTCGCATCGGCTGTTCTCGGCTCATCGGCAGTTGCGACCGTAATCGCGTTCGGCGTTATATTTCTCGTATGTCTGATTATCTGCAAGCTGGTCAGTCTCCTGATTAACGACATCGCCGAACTGCCGGTACTTTCGGACATCAACCATTTGGTCGGCGGAATTCTCGGATTCGCGCTCGGATTCGCATATGCCGAAATCCTCAGTCTTGTTCTTTTCTGCTTCTCGGAATATCTTATCGGAACATTCGACTGGCTTACGGCAGAGGCTTACGAAAGCTCGATTATCGCAAAATGGATGTTCGAAAACAATATATTCACCTATGTATACAGCCTAATTTAATCTGTATAACACCGATTCACTTGATTCAACCGATTTTATGCCGTCCGCGTTTGCGGACAGCCGAAATCACCTGAGAGGTTCTTATCTATGGAAATGTGCGCAAGATGCAAAAAAAGAGTCGCCGTCGTGTTCATCACACGTCTTGAAGGCGACAAAACAATAAACGAAGGTATCTGCATAAAATGTGCGAAAGAGCTCGGCATTAAGCCGGTAAACGACATTCTGCAGAACATGGGACTTTCGGACGAAGATCTCGACCGAATGGACATGGAAATGAATGATATGCTCGAAGCGTCTGCCGCCGAGGGTGACAATCCCGACGACGGGAGCGACAGTGCCGGATCGGATATGACGGTATCCGATGACGGAACGCCGATGGGCAAAACACCGCCGCTCGACATCGGAAAATTTCTCGGCAACATGGGCGGGCTGTTCGGACGGCTCGGCGGAACCGATCCGAGATTTTCGTCAAATCAGGGGCAGTCGGAGACTGTCAAAAAAGGAAAAGAAAAGAAAAACCGCAAATTTCTCGAAATGTACTGCACCGATCTCACACGCAGTGCGCGTGAAGGAAAACTCGATCACATTGTGGGCAGAGACCGCGAACTTTCGAGAATGATGCAGATTCTCTGCCGCAGGCAGAAAAACAATCCCTGTCTTATCGGTGAGCCCGGCGTCGGAAAAACGGCGATTGCCGAAGCACTTGCCGAAAAAATCGCCGAAGGAAATGTACCCGCAAGGCTCAAAAACAAGGAAATCCATCTCGTCGACCTTACCGCTCTTGTCGCGGGAACTCAGTTCCGCGGTCAGTTTGAGTCGAGAATAAAAGGGCTCATTGAGGAAACAAAGGCTCTCGGCAACATAATTCTCGTAATTGACGAGGTTCATTCGATTGTCGGCGCAGGCGACAGCGAAGGAAGCATGAGTGCGGCGAACATTCTGAAACCTGCTCTTTCGCGTGGCGAAATACAGCT
>CAZHPU010000100.1:0-6293 GCA_964534435.1 uncultured Lachnospiraceae bacterium
GGTTGTCGAAAAGACACTCACCTATCTCGGAACCGAACGTGTTTATTCGGAAGACGAAATGACAAGGATTGCGGTTAAGGTGGGCAAATATAGCGGACTTACGGTTGACGAGGCAAAACAGAAAATCGAAAAATCAAAACTCTCGTATGAGATAGTCGGTAACGGCAAGACAGTAGTCGGACAGTCACCGGCAAACGGAGAGTATGTTACAAATATCAGCGGAAAGGTTATACTTTATACCGAAGATAACCTTAAACGCGAAACCGTTTCGGTGCCGAATATTGTCGGACAGTCGGCATCGGTTGCAATCAAACAGCTGAATTCACTCGGATTCAATGTTTATATTGAAGGTGCTACCAACTATTCGAGCGGAACCGGTGCAACGGTTATTGCGCAGGGAACAGCCGCAGGTGAGGACGCCGAGTACGGCGCGGTAATAAAAATAACATGCCGATATCTGGACGAGTCGGACGGAGATTCGGGATTCGGCGGATAACCGATTTCTAAAACCATGAAAGGTACGGTCAAAAAAATGAAAATAAGCGATTTGTTTGTCGGAACCGATGTTGTGTCATATAACGGATGCGAAAATATGGAAATATCCGGAGTAACCGGAAACAGTAAAGCGGTAAAAGAAAATTTCGCGTTTCTTTGCATTTCGGGAACGAAGTTTGACGGTCATTCTTTTATAAATGAAGCCGCCGACTCGGGTGCAGTTGTCGCGATTGTCGAACGTAAAATCGATAATTGCAAAATTCCGTATGTGCTTGTTGAAAATACGAGAGTTGCCGCAGCATATATATTTTCGAATTATCATAAAAATCCCGCATCGAGTATGCGTATGATCGGTGTTACCGGTACAAACGGCAAAACCAGCACAACATATATGCTTTCGAGAATATTCGAAGATGCGGGATTCTGTACGGGCATTATAGGAACAATCAAGAATACCTATAAGGGAAAAGATGTTGACGCAGGTATGACGACACCCGATCCCGAACGGCTGTATGCTCTTCTTGCCGATATGAGAGACAGCGGCGTAGAAGTCGTTTTAATGGAAGTATCGTCACATTCTCTCGTTCTCGGCAGAGTTGCTCCGATTTGCTTCGACGGAGCCATATATACAAATCTGACCCGCGATCATCTTGATTTTCATAAAACAATGGAAAACTATGCACTTGCAAAAGAAATACTTTTCAGCCAAAGCAAGCTTGCGGTTTTCAATGTTGACAACGAGTATGTCAGAGCGGCGTATAACAAAAAAATATGCGAAAGTTATTCTGCGGCCGTAGATAGCGATGCCGATTTTCGCGCGGTTGATGTCGAATACGATTCGATGAAGGGAATAGCATATACAATAAAAAGAAGGTCATCCGACAATCTTTATATAAAGTGCAAAATCCCCGGAGAGTTCAGCGTTTACAATACGCTTTGTTCGGTAGCGCTTGCTCTTGAACTCGGAATTGACGAAAAGACGGTGGTACGTGCAATCGGCGAAATAGAAGGTGTGCCCGGAAGAATAGAAAGGATAACACCGTCCGATTTTCCGTTTACCGTAATTATCGATTATGCCCACACTCCCGATGCTCTCGAAAAACTGCTTGATTCGGTACTCAAAACCAAAAATCCGAATCAGAAGGTTACGGTGCTTTTCGGCTGCGGCGGTGACAGAGACAAAACAAAACGCCCGATTATGGGCAAAATAGCAACCGAACTTGCCGATTTTTCGATTATTACAAGTGATAACTGCAGAACGGAAGATCCTAACTCGATTATAGAGGACATTCTTGTCGGAATCGATAAAACAAAAAGCTACATAGTTATTCCCGATAGGCGTGAGGCAATCAAATATGCCGTAATGAATGCTCAGGATGATGAAATTATTCTTATCGCCGGTAAGGGACATGAAAATTATGAAATAAGAAAAGACGGCAAGCATCCTTTTTCGGAAAAAGAAGAAGTTGAAAAATCGATAAAACTGCGTTATAATAACAGATAAAGACCGCATCCGAAATGCGGCAGAATGCGGTCGGAGGCCGAAAATGACATCTGAAATAAAGGAAAAACTTACTGTTAAGGAAATTGC
Source organism: uncultured Lachnospiraceae bacterium (assembly GCA_964534435.1). Lineage (GTDB taxonomy): Bacteria > Bacillota > Clostridia > Oscillospirales > CAG-272 > CAKSQF01. The sequence continues at coordinate 2,087 of CAZHPU010000100.1, forward strand.
GGAAGCGGTAGACGGCAAACTCGTAGGAGACGGAAGCCAAACTGTCGAAAGTATTACAACCGATTCGAGAGATGTGAAAAAAAATTCACTTTTTCTTGCCGTAAACGGAGAACATTTCGACGGCCACGAGTTTATCGGAGCGGCTGTGAAGAACGGTGCTTCATGCGTTATTTCCGAACGTGAAGCGGTCGGCACCGATAATGCGGCGGTCATTGTTGTAAAAAACAGCATCGAAGCGCTCGGAAAGCTGGCTTGCGAATATAAAAAAATGATAAATCCGCTGACTGTTGCCGTTACCGGAAGCATAGGAAAGACTACAACAAAAGAATTTATATATGCGGTTCTTTCCGAAAAATACAATACACTGAAAACCGAAGAAAATCATAATAACAATATCGGTATGCCGATGACTCTTCTCGAACTTGATCACAGCGTTTCTGCGGCGGTTATAGAGATGGGTATGAATCATTTCGGAGAACTCAGAGTTCTCTCTCAAATCGCGAGACCGAACATTGCCGTAATCACGAATATCGGAACATCGCATATAGGCAATCTCGGATCAAGAGAAGGCATCCGCGACGCAAAACTCGAGATTCTCTGCGGACTTCAGCCGGGCGGCGCTATTATATTGAACGGTGATGAGCCGCTGCTGTCGGGGATCGAAGGCGCATGCTATGTAGGCAAGGTCAACCGTGAAAGTGATGTTTTCGTCGATAATATCATTACCGGTATGAACGGCTCGGCATTTGATCTTACCATCAGAGGCGAAAAGATCGTAAGCATCGTAATTCCCGCATTCGGCGAACATAATGTCATGAATGCGGCAATGGCTTATACGGTCGGAATATATGCCGGTATGGGTGAATTTGAGATAAGACGCGGACTTCGCAATTATCATACAGTCGGAATGAGACAAAATATATGCGAGAAGGGCGGACGTCATATAATCGAAGACTGCTACAATGCTTCGCCCGAATCGGTAAAAGCGGCGCTTTCGGTGCTTCAAAGTCAGTCGAAAACCCGCAATCTCAGATCGGTCGCCGTGCTCGGCAATATGTGTGAGCTCGGAGATTATTCGGTATCGGGACACGCCGAGGTGGGAAAATACGCCGCTGAAGCAAATCTCGGACTGCTTTTTACATTCGGTAAAGATGCTCATATCATAGCCGACTCCGCCGTTAAATTCGGAATGAATCCCGATAATATAATGACATTTGACGATACCGATGATGTTTGCGATATTTGCAATGCATTGACCGCCAAAACCGATGAATCGGACTTGATACTCTTTAAGGCAAGCCGCGCCGTTAAACTCGAAAGAATTATCAATAAACTCGAAGAAATAAAGTAAAATAATTAAGCAAAGGGAAGGCTCGAAATTTCATGGACGGATTTTTGATTATATACTGCGTTGTTTGCGTGCTTTCTGTATTTATTCTGACTGCTGTCGGTCTCAGATTCGCAATACCCAAACTCAAAAGTTTGAAAATGGGCCAGAAAATACTCGAAATCGGGCCGAGATGGCATAAAAACAAAGAAGGAACGCCTACTATGGGCGGCATCACCTTTATTTTCTCTACGCTTGTCATATTTCTTTTGGCAACTCTTTCCGCGAAACTTCTGAATTTTGATATAAATATCGGTAAAATGCTCGTCTGCATTATCTTTGCTCTGCTGAACGGGGTAATCGGAATAATTGACGATATGACGAAATTTGCGAAAAAGCAGAACGGCGGTCTGACGGCACCTCAGAAATATCTTCTTCAGCTGATTCTTGCCGTACTCTTTTTGGCTGTCATGAGATTGTGCGGATATCTGACAACCGAGATTTACATTCCTTTTGTCGATGCAACAATAAATCTCGGCATCTTCTATTATGTATTTGCCGTCATACTTATTACGGGAATTGTAAACAGCGTAAACCTGACCGACGGAATAGACGGCCTCTGCTCGTCTGTAACACTTGTTGTGGGTATATTCTTTATGGTATCCGCCTTTAAGGATAACGGACTGTCGGAAGTTATTATGGCATCGCTTATTATCGGAGCCACTTTAGGATTTCTCGTTTACAACGCATATCCCGCAAAGATTTTTATGGGTGACACAGGGTCGCTTTATCTCGGGGGACTTGTCGTTGCATTCGCCTTTATGATTGACAATCCCCTGATTTTGATTCTTTCGGGAATAATCTATGTTTGCGAAAGTCTTTCCGATATTCTTCAGGTTGGATATTTCAAACTGTCACACGGAAAAAGACTCTTTAAGATGGCGCCTATACATCACCATTTTGAGCGCTGCGGATGGAGCGAGAATAAAATCGTAATCGTGTTTTCGAGTGTAACCGCAGCTTTCTGCGTACTTGCTTATTTCGGACTCAATTCGTGATAAAATAATTCGCAGATCAGCTGAAAAGTTTGTGAAAGGAAATTCTTCGGATAATTTACGCGCTATGAATGTTATGAATAACGAAAAAGTAAATAATTCGTTCTCCGAAACGGGCGACGATTTCGCCGAAGACGGCAACAGACTTGTCAAGCTGGATGCCGAAACAAATCACAGACCGTTCAGGCTGACTAAAGTAGTAAGAGGACAAATCGATCGGCCGATGCTTGTGATAATTCTCTTTTTCTTGGTATGCGGGTCGGCAATGGTTTATTCGGCGAGTTATGCCTATGCGCTCTCAAAATACGGCGACAGCGCGCATTTTATCAGAAATCAAATTCTTTATGCGGCTCTCGGTCTCGCATTTATGATAGTCGTAAGCCTTCTTGATTATAAACTGATCAAAAAATTCACACCTGCCGTTTTCGCTGTTTCGATTTTTCTGCTTTTGATTGTATTGGTAATAGGTACAAATGACGGAGTGGCAAAGCGCTGGATAGATTTGAAGGTAGTGACTTTTCAGCCGTCGGAGGCCGCCAAAATTTCGGTGGTGCTCATGCTCGCCTATTACTATGATAAATACTACCGTCAGATACATGAAAAGAAACACTATATAAAAACAACAATTCTCGGGACGTTTATTCCGGGTATAATACTTTTTTTTGTATGTGTACTCGTTTTTCTTGAAAATCATGTCTCGGGTACGGTTATAATCGGGCTTATCGGGCTCAGCGTGATTTGGGCAGGCGGCGGTAAAAAGCTGTGGTATATCATTTTCGGAATTGCCGCAGTTGTCGGAATTGTAATGCTGTTTATGTTTACCGATAAAGTTATCTCTTTCTTGCCCGACTACGCGCAGAAAAGAATAAATATGTGGCTGCATCCCGAAAACTTTGATGCTCAATCGGACACATGGCAAACTTTGCAGGGACTTATTGCGGTCGGATCGGGCGGACTGTTCGGCAGAGGGTTCGGTCAGTCGCTGCAGAAACAGCTTTTCGTCTCACAGCCGCAGAATGACTTTATTTTTGCGATAATTTGCGAGGAACTCGGTTTTGTGGGTGCGCTCTGCATTATTTCGCTTTATCTTGCTTTTATTTGGCGCGGACTTTATATTGCCAGAAGGGCGCCCGATACATTTTCCGCGATAACAGCTGTCGGAATTACCGCTCATGTCGGAATTCAGGCGTTTCTCAATATGATGGTTGTTACAGCTGTCCTGCCGAATACGGGTATCACATTGCCGTTTTTCTCATACGGAGGTTCGTCACTTGTAATTCTTATGGGTGAAATGGGTATCCTGCTGAGTATATCGAGATATTCGAGAATAAGTAAATAAATAAAAAGAAAGTGTAAGTTATTATGAAGGTTGTTATGACCGGCGGAGGAACCGCAGGACATGTAAATCCCGCATTAAGCATAGCGTCAATACTGAAAAGAAATATTCCCGACTGTGAAATTGAATTTATCGGTACAAAGGACAGACTTGAAAGCACACTTGTTCCGAAAGCCGGCTATCCGATTCATTTCATAGAGATATACGGACTTAAACGCAGCCTTTCACTGCAAAATCTCAAAACAGCACGTAAGACCATAACGGCAGTGCATGAATGCAAAAAACTGCTTAAACAGATAAAACCCGATTTGGTTGTCGGAACAGGCGGATATGTTTGTTTTCCCGTATGCTATGCCGCGTCAAGACTTCATATTCCGGTTGCGCTTCACGAGGCCAATGCCGAACCCGGATTTGCGGTAAAAATGCTGAAAAATCATTCGGATTTGATTTTCGTGAATTTTGAGGCGGCGGGTAAATTTCTCGGCGGTT
>CAZHPU010000101.1:0-6233 GCA_964534435.1 uncultured Lachnospiraceae bacterium
GGGATCGGGTGTTTTTACATCATCACCTTTTTCGGTTGTATCGGCGGGTTTTGTAACGACTGTGTCCTGCTTCTGCGCGCATCCCGTCAGAGAAAGCAGCAGCAGAGCGGCGGCAAGCAGTAAAGAAAACGTTTTTTTCATTTTGTTTTTCCTTTCTTTCGGCAAAAGCGATATTTCGTATTTTGCCGTTTATGAATTTATAAATATATATCAAAACGCCGCATCTTCGAAAGAAAGATGCGGCGCAGTCCGAAAAGGCCGAAATATCGGCTTTCGGTATGTGTCGCATCCCGGCTTTCGCCTTAAACGAAAATCTTCGGTTTTCGGTGTCAGGGGGACGCGGAGTATATGATTAAAATTATTTACGCTTTATCGGCATTCTTAGAATAAGCGGCTTTTGCCGAAACTCCGTCAAGTCTGCCGAGCGAGCCCGTAAGGCTGTTTATCACATCCTGCGGGGCGTCAAGCGCAATGCAGATGATATGCAGATTTTTCTTTTCGTAAGGAATACCCATTCTTCCGATTATGTATTTGCCGTAATTATGAAGCAGTTCATTCAATGCGCGGACAGAATCGGGATTTTCCACTATTATGCTGACAACGGCAACTCTCGTTTCCGTAAGTTCACTTCCCTTCGGACAAATTCACATTCGGATTTATCTTATCGACATCGCGTATTCTATCACAAAAATGCTGCGGTGTCAATAGCTTAATGCTTATCTGCTCTTCAAAACAAGTGCCTGACCGGGGCGTACATCGAGATTCAGGTTACCGTCGGTTATCTTTACGCCGCCGAGCGGGACATTGCCGTCGGGCGAAATCTCGTACAGATCGGCAGAATCGAAATGCGCATCGGGGATATTCCACTGCCCGTTTCTTCCGCTTTTTGAATAGGCGATAAATGTCGTGCAGTCGGCATCAAGAGGCAGCAGCAAATCATCTCCGTCCTTCAAAACAAGGTCGTTTTTCGTGATGCGTCCGTCTTTTCCGCTGCTGACCACTCCGTCCGAGAAATATGCGGTAAGCTCGCCGTTTTCTTCTTTGGCGCTGATTCTGTCACAGCGGTTGAGATAGAAATAAGGCAGCTGCATTGTGCAGAACTGATAAACAAATTCGTCTTTCCAATTTTCAACGTCATTGCCGCGGTCTTTCCATATTTCCTCGCCGTGCATCGAGCCGTAGAATGCACGCAGTTCCTTGCCGCCCATACGTCCGCTGTAAAGCGACGGAGGAATACGCAGGCAGTCATCAACCGTCATTCCGCTCATCCACCATGCGGCGGGGATTCTTCCGAGCGCGCGTATCGGCGCATCCTGCCAGTTTCCGACGGGGAGCGGCGTGACCGCCGTTTCGTAAAATCTGCGTATCGGATGTCCGGGATCGTCGGCACGCAATTCGAGTTCGCGGTAGGTGTATTCGGTGGTTACATCAATGCCGAGAGATGCGATATAGTCAAGCATCTTATTGCGCGCGTCATTCTCTTCTTCAACGCTTGTATACGGATTAAGGCTCTGCGCAATGCAGAAATTATCGAGATGCACGGTTCCCGCCTGTCTTACCGGCGTTGCCTCACAGAAGCGGTCCCAATATTTTTTGAACAGACCGCTCTCGTAATATCCTTTATAGGATATTTTATAGGCATCTCTGCCGTTGAAACGCTCTATCACGGCGGGACTGCCGTCTTTATATTTCACAACCGCATCGGCGGCTACCAAATCGGGGAAACACGGAGTATCGGTATATGTATCGGCGAGATTGCCGTGGAAGCTGACAACCGTATGATATTTCTTCGCTTCCTCAAACAGCCAAAAAAGGCTTTCTCTTGCCGTTTTGTCGCAGTCGCGTTTCAGCGCTTCGTTATAGGTTTCCATTTCGGGATAGCAGTCATCATGTCCCATTCCCTGCCATCCGACAAGATAGACTATTTTCGTTATTCCCTGCGTGATGTTGTCAACCTTTTTGATAATTTCAAGTGCCTGCTCGTAATTGATATAAACAGTGCTGCGGTTATGTTCGAAATCGGGATTTGCGCAAAACATTTTCATCCATAGTGTCTGACTGTAATCATAGTTCCATTTCATAGAAATGACCTCCCAATATTTTTATTACAGATACCGATTGACCCTACTGTATTCATTATACCGATTAAATCGGTTTTTTCAAGCTGAAAAATCGAATTTAATCAAAAAATCGAAAATCATAAGATATATTTGAGAAAAAAACGCCGACGATGTCTGCGGTTTGCAGACTCATCGGCGCAAATTTATAAGATTATTTTACCGCATCGATTTGAGGATGCCATTTCAGCGTTTGACTGCCGTCATCGAGATATCCGTTAATCTGCCATGTGGGAATCAGATAGCCGGTTTCGGAAATAAACGAATAGCTTTCTTCCACGCTTTCGATAACCGCTTTACCCTGCCAATCGCCGCAGCCAACCTCTTGTGCCACTTCAATGCTGTCCGCCGCGGAAATGCATTTTGTGTTTTCGACATAATCACAGATGATTCTGTTGTCGGAAACCGAGATGAGTCTTCCGTCTTTGCCGAGTTCCAGCAGAACATCTCCGTAAACCTTCGTCATGCCGTCATCGGCAGTCGGTATGAAATCAAAATAGTAATTATCTTCGGCATAGTCGGCTCCGTTTTCGGAAGAATACACCACATCGGTATCTTCTATTCCGAACTTTCTCAAATACTCCCACGCCTTTTGCAGTGCGGCGGCTTCGTCAATCTCTTCGGACACCGTTTTTCCGTCAACACCGTATTCGTAATACACGCCCCATTTATTGTACGGATGAATAAAAATAACTTTATTATCGCCGTCAAACAGAGAATAATAGGTTTCATCACCGCTGTGATTTTCGGTCCATTCGCCGTTGAATCCGGTGATTTCTTCCAGTTTTCCCTGCAAATCTTCGAGCGAAATCTTTTCCGCATACTTATACACGGCCCGTTCGGTCTCGGTATCATCAAGGTTGACTTTTATTTCAACTTCATTCGGAATCAGGTGACCGTAATACAGATTTCCGTATTTTGATGAGCCGTCGCAAAAATTCAGCGAAACAAATACACCGATTACAAGAACGAGAAGTATTATACCTACCGAAAGTTTCGGGCGATAGCCCGATACGGCAATGTCGATACGGCGTATGATATGAATCAGTCCGACGACAATCAGATAGAGTGAGAATCCGAGCAGACCGCCTGTCGTATTGGCAATCACATCGTCAATATCGGTTCCTCTGTATGAAATCAGCTGAAGCAGTTCGGTCGCGACCGTGAAAGAGAGTGATACAATCAAAACGGCATGCCAAGAACGCATTTTCTTAAATACGACGGGGAGAAGAAAGCCCAGCGGCACAAACATGATGATATTCAGCAGAAACTGCTCTATGCCGCCCGCATTATTCGATCCGTAGCGGAATGCGGTGACGAACTGTCTCAGCGGAACCAAATTCATTCTGTCGCCCATTCCGTTTCCGAAAGACATAATCTGCGTCACATATACAAACATTACCACCCAGCCGACAAGAACGAACTCGGCAAACATGGTCTTTTTATCCGGCTTTTCCCTTTTCTTTTTCAGCAGATTATAAATACCCGCATATATTGCGGCGGCAATCAATGCCGCAATCGGAATCACGGGCATAACACTTAAAATATATCTCATTGTCTTATCCTTATTTCTGATAAATATATCTGTTTTCTCGAAAATTTATATTGTCCGCCCATACATTTTCGTACCCCGCGAAGCGGCGGACACAGTGCGGTATCTTATCGTTAACCGAGAAAGGCACCTTCCGAAAGAAGTTGTTCCCTTACCGCGCCGATGTCAACATTTTTCACATCTGTGTTTTCGCGAACGGCAAATGCCGCAGCGACACCTGCGGCTTCGCCTAATGTGGTGACAATCGGCATAATGCGAATAGAGGCCTGTGCCTCATGGGTTGCGGAAATGCAGCGCCCTGCCACCAGCAGGTTGTTTGTGTTCTTCGGCACAAGGCAACGATAAGGAATCGTATACCACTTCCCCTCCGGAAAATAGTAATGCGAAGTTCCCGTACCGTCGGGACTGTGAATGTCGATATCGTAATTGCCGGCGGCAATACTGTCTTCAAACTTGGTACAGTTTTTGAGATCTTCGGCGTTCAGGACATATTCGCCGATAATCATGCGGCTTTCGCGAACGCCTATTTCACCTGCCGAATAGATCAGCTTGCTGTGTTCAAAACCGGGAATATTGTCGTGCAGGAAATCGTAAATTTCAAACATTTGCTCGCGTGCGATCATTTCGGCGCGTGTGACATCCAGCGGATCGGTCGGATTATGCTTCACCACGCGTGTGGTATTAAAATGCAGCATGCCGTCCACCGTCGTATTGAAAATCAGTATATCTTCGCGCGGATTTTTTATTTTGCCCTCTTCGCGGAATTTCTTATAGAGTTTCTGAATTAAGGAACGATTTCGGTTGAACAGTTCGGTATCGATATTGCCGATGCGGAAACACAAAGTCATCGGCTGGCACAACCCGTCATCGCGCCCCAAACGGTACGGACATCCGGACATCACGGCCAAATCCGCATCGCCCGTGCAATCGATAAAACAATCGGCGTGAAAGGACAGAACGCCGGCTTTGGAGGTTACCTTCACCGCCGTCAACTTTTCGCCTTCCTTTTCAACCCCGCAAAGCACGGTATGAAACAGCACATCGATGCCTTCCTTCATCACAAGACGATCCATGGCCAGCTTGAGATATTCTTCATGTATAAGCTCGCCGCAGTCCGAAGGCATACAGCCGATTTTTTCCAGCATATCGTGCATCTCCGCGAAAAAACCGCGGGAAAGAGGAAAACGCTTTCCGTCCACTCGGGTGGCATACGGCATAAACGGGTTAACAAGGCAGTTGGCTGCGGCACCGCCTAAAAAACCTGATTTTTCCAGAATCAGCACGCGAAGTCCCAAACGTCGCGCCGCGACTGCCGCCGCAACGCCGGTCATACCGCCGCCCATCACAATCAAATCCCATTTTTTCTCCGCGTAAGTTGAGACGGCCATAACGAACCTCCGTGATCGAAATGAATTTACCGAACTTTGCGATTTTCATTATAGCGTAAACTCAGCCGAATGTCAAGCAAATCGGGATTTGCCGAATCGTGATTTAATATATTTGCCTAAAAACAGTTAATGGCAATGATGACCGCAGCCGTGGTCACCGCGGGATTAACCGAATATTTTTGATAAGGTTGGCCATAATCGGTTGGCATTTTGAAGTTTATGTGCTATACTGAAACATATCCGAACCGATTACGGAGGGACTGATATGAACACCTTAAAATATTCGCTCGAATATCGATGCTATCCTATTTGGAATTATGATCAAGACGGAACTTTAATCGACAATGATCTTCCGGATGAATTGAGAGCCGATACGGAACTTGACTCTTTGCTTGTCCGGCTTCAAAAAATGTTTGACGCATTGTTTATCGATAACCCAAAGGAATTTTCATCGCACGGATTTTCGACAGAAGATGAACGGCAGAAATTCATTACGCTGTTATTCTCCTCAAGGGATCTTCTTTGTCGACAGTATGGAACAAAATATCATATCGAATGTAAATACACTGCGGATTCCTTTTCATCGGATAAGGAGAAACACTCATGAAAACAAGCAATTTTTATGTATGCCCTATTTGCGAAAAATACAAATTCAATAAAAACGGCGATTCGGATATTTGCAAGTATTGCGGTTGGGAAAATGATAAGGTTATGAACGATGACCCGACATTTTCAGGCGGTGCCAATGATTTGTGTCAGATTGACTATAAGCGAAGATACGAATATTATCTGAAAAGCAATTCGAATTACATTTGGAAGCTTAACGGATATCCACCCTATTCCGCAGGTTGAAAAAAGTATTTGCCCTGTATGTGACCGTGAAGATGACGGCATTCAATTTGACGGTTCGGACTATAGCGGTGGAACCAATGAACTTTCACCGAATCAATACAAAAAATCGTATCACGAAAAAACAAGCGGGGATAAAGCCGAAAAGCAACAAAAATCGGGTTGGCTCAAAGCAGAGTCAACCCGATTTTTTGTCAAGAAAAAACCGGCACGCGGGTGCCGGTTCTATCGGCGGACGATTGACAAGCTGCGCCTGAAGCTGCCGAAAAACGGGTTTATCCATATCGTGACGTTGAAACAGGCCGAGTGCCGCAAAAAGAACAAAAA
>CAZHPU010000102.1:0-6232 GCA_964534435.1 uncultured Lachnospiraceae bacterium
GCAGTCATCCGACTGACCGATAACCGAAACAGATGCAAGCTGTTTCCCCGCAACGAGTTTATTATAACTGCCGTCGCTGTTTGTCACCTGTTCGACGCCGTATATTTCATCTTCCGAGCCTATCGACAGAATGAACTCGGCAAGATCGGCGGCATCGGTATCCGATATTGTTTTACCCGATTTTTCGACGAAATACTTTACCGTTTCTTCCATATCGGTGAATTTTCCGATATATGTCCACGGAGAGGTTCGCCATACCTCGACAAGTGTCGGCGTATCCATCTCGCGGTTTTCCCACGATTCGTCAAACTCGAGTGTCGGTGTTTCGTGGAGTTTCAAGTCGGTATAAAGAGGTGCGGGATGGCAGACGGCGCATCCGTAGCTTTCGAACAGCTCTTTTCCGTGCTTTGCCGAATCGGTCAGGCTGCCGTCATCGTTAAGATAGGGCGACGCTACCGGTTCAAGCGTGCGGAGATAGGCAATCATGGCATTTGAAATTTCTTCGCTGTCGATATTATCGTTCCAGAGGGGAGTTCCCGAAACGCTGCCCGAAACGCCGTGCTCGCCGTTTTCTTCGAGTCCGGTTGCAAGGCAGGGCGGCGTACGCATTACATAGAGCATACTCTTGGTCTGTTTGGATGTTCCGATGCCGTCACCGAGCTCATCCCAGTTAAATCCGCCCGATCTTGCATCCGGATGGCATGATGCGCATGACTGCCAGTTTTGATAGCAGATTGACGCATCGTTCCAATATATCTCGCCCGCTCTAACCTCATCGCTTTCGGGCTGTTCATCGACTTTGAGAGTCGCGACCACGCTGAATTCGGATTCATCGACAACCTTGACCGTGCCCGAATAATATTCGGCGACATACACTTTACCGTTTGATATGTCAATCGCGCGCGCGCCTTTTCCGTCGAGAGAAAGGCGAGTTTTGGCGTCTTTCGCAAACGGAATATAGTTTACGATTTCATCTTTTGACGAAATCGGAAGATCCGAGCTCTTCTTTCCGAGTTTACTTACCGCCGAATTCAGTTTTGCTATGTCGACGCAAACAAGTTCATCGGTACCCGCAAGAGCGCAGTAAAGCTTGCTTCCGTCATCCGAGACGGCGAGTCCCCACGGATTGGGCGCGCCGTGATCGACATCATCGAGCAGGAACGTATAAGACAGCTTCTTCGATGCGGTATCTATTACGCTTATCGCATTGGTGTTAACCCAGCCGGCGTCAAGCTGTGTCGTCGGATACTGATAACGGCTGACGATATGTGATACATATACCGTATTTCCGTCGGTCGATGTCACTATATCCTTGACATTGCCCGCGCCGTTGACAAGCTCGATGTTCTTCGACAGCGTATCCGATGCCGTATCTATAACAGATACCGATGCGCTTACGCAGTCGTCTGTCGCGGCGTCATCGGGGAGATGGCAGGCAACATAGATATCGGTACCCGAAAGCGTAAGCGCCATAGGCTCGCGCATTACCGAAATTTCGGAGATTTTTTTGTTTTCGGTCAAATCGACCACCGCAACCGAAGACGAAAATCTGTTTGAAACATATGCCTTATTTCGGATGACGATTATATCGGTCGGGGTATGGCCGACGGTTATACTGCACTCTTCTTTAAGTTCACTTGAAAGAATGACGAGTTTTCCGCCGAGTCCGCCGACAAGCGCATACACTTTGTCACCGTCGGACACAACGTTATTCACGCTGCCGTCGGCGGCATAGGTCGCAACCGTCTTGCCGTCGCCGTCGATTTTATAAACGGCGTTGCGCGTGGCGTCCGAAACATAGGCAAATCCGCCGTCGTCAACCGAAATTCCGGACAGCGACATATATTTGCCGCTTATCACGGGTGTGACGTCATCACCGCCGCCGGTTGTCTCCGCGGGTTTGTTATTTCCGCACGCGACAAGTACGAAAAGCAGTGCGGAAAGTGCCGCGGCAATCGCCGCCGCGACCGCAAATCTTTGCCGTCCCGTGTTTTTTTCGGTCTTAATCTTTTCCATATTACACAGCCTCCGAAAAATATTTACTGATTAGTCGAGTAGGAATGTACTCCCGATGAAATAATGTTTACAAAGAAAAATGTTACTATTATGCCGACAAACCCCAAAATCGCAAGGTATGGGGCAAATTTTTTGAGTTTTTTATCCCGTCTGAAATGGAGATAAAGGGTATAGACAAGCCATGTCATAAGCGCCCATATTTCCTTTATATCCCACGACCAGAAATGTCCCCAGACCTCATTTGCCCAGATTGCTCCGAAAAACATTCCCATTGTGAGAAACGGATACATAATGCAGGCGCAGTCATAAGCACCGTTTTCTTTTTGCAGTCTGTCTTCCGGCTTCTTCGCGAAAAGTCCCGCGACCGATATAAGAAATATAACGGCGCCCATTGTATAGGCTATCATATAAACGAGCACGTGCGGAACAAACCACGGCGACTGCAGTGCCGGCGCGAATTCCCATGCCGATTTTGCTTCCATAAAGACAAGTCCGGTCATTATAACGGCGGGAACAAAGACAAAGTATGGCGCCATCCAGCCGCCGTCACGAACAAAACGCATATAGATATATATAGGAAGAAAACATATTCCGAGAAAGGTCAGCACCTGATACATACTCACAAACGGAACATAGCCGTTTACGAGGTAGTTATTGACTACGAGGAAGAGATTCGCCGCGAATCCCGCCGCCGTGAAAATTCGCATTGCCGTTTTGCCGCTCTTTTTTGAAAGAGAAAGGGCAAACGCGGTATAATAGAGCAGTGCGGCTGCGGCGGCAATGATTTTCAGTGTTACAGCATCCATATTCATTCGCCGTCACCTTCTTCGTCATCATGCTTTTTTCTGCCTATAACGCAGGTCATAACCGTACCGACGAGCGTCATGCACATACCGCCGACAACAGCGTATTCGCCGGGATCTTTTTTGAACGCAAGGCTTACCGTCTGTCTGTATACATAGACATACGCCTTATTTTCATGAATCAGCACATGAGCGTACGCGGGAATCCGCACGAGTCCCGAAAGAATGCCGTCGGTTAGCTCCTCGCCTTCATATTCGCTTACATATCCGCCCGCGCTCTTCAAATAGCAGTAATATCTTTCAATCGGATATTCAAGTTCATCGAGCTTGTCGGAGAGCGACTGCCAGTCGTCACCGTAAAATTCGTAATCGAATTTATAATGTCCGAAAGTTTTTACGAACTCGTTTTTTCCGTCGCCGTAGTCCATAAGATAGATTTTCCAGCCGTTTTTGCGCAGGGTGCGGTTTACTTCAAGCGCCGCGGTTTCCCGCTCTGCCGTTTCATCGTCCGAAAATGTCAAATCGGCGTGATAGAATTTATCCGAGCCGCTCTCGTATTTTTCAACCGTGAATTTATCGATTTCAACGCCGAATCCGAACTCGTAATATTCGTCCTCGCCGTCATCGTTTTGCGTATAAAATCCGTCATATCCCTCGCCGACGGTAAAATTGAGGGTATAATATTCACCCGAAATATTGTATGCGAGAAATCCGACAAGCATCACGAGAATTCCCGCGTGAACCAGAGCGAAACCGATTTTATATATTTTCGGCCGATAATCATACATGGCAAGGCAGACAATCTGCACGAGCGCGTAAATCGAAAAAATGAGGAGAGTCGGCCACGAGTGCATCGATGTTCCGTCATCTTTTACGGTTGCGGTAATTGCCGACACCGTAAGCGCGCCGACAAGCACAAGCATAATCAAATAGGATATTCTGCGAAACACATTCATTTTATCTTCAAATCACCTTCACTTGTCTGTACGATTTGCCGCGAAATGCGGTCAAACATTCTCATATTATTATATCACATCATAAAAGCTTCTGTAAATTGACGCATCCGACAAAATATCACGGTTTTTTTTTGCGGATTGCACAAACAAAGTTCCGCTTTTTCCGAAACAAATCGGGATTCATATGTTTTTGTATTTTATCATTCGGTAAATCGACGGTGTGCATTTCATATATTTTTTGAACACTCTGTTATAATAGGTTACCGTCGAAAAGCCGACTTCATTTGATACGTCGGTAATCGACTTTGAAGTATTATGGAGAAGTGTCCCCGATTTTCTTACCCTGACCGCGTTAAGATATTCGGTAAATGTCACGCCGGTTGCCGATTTGAAAAGGCGGCAGAAATAGGACGGGTTAAGCCCCATAAGTTCGCTGACATCCTCAAGCGTGAGCGGCCCCGCGTAGTTTTCGTTTACATAGTTCAGCGCGGGCAGAAGTCTTTCGACTGCCGACAAATCGGCGGTCATAGCAGGATTTTCCACAATTCCGAGTCTTATCAGTCTGCCGATTATTCTGTACACCGATGATTTTACCATAAAATCGTAGGCCTGTCTGCCGCCGAAATATTCGGACAGAATATTATCTATCTCCCGAATGATTTCGTCATCATCTATGACCGTACAATCCTTCCCTTCCGATTTTATTACCGAAAGCAGCGGACGCGCATCGTCCTGACCGAAAAAGCCGATTCGTATCTGCACGATTGCGTAGTTGAGATCGTCGGTCAGCGCCGTTGTGAAATGAGGAACGCACGAGCCCGCATAGAGCACCTGCCCCGACGATGCCGCATATTCTTCGCCGTCAACCGTCATGCTCATTCTTCCGCTTTTGACGATGAGAAGCTCGATTTCGTCATGATAGTGGATATCGCAGATTTTGCCTTTTTTTATGAGAGCGTTCGGATCCCAGCTTATATGAGTGGCGCTGTCCGGGATACTCGGCAGTATGGTTTCGTTTATCATTTGCCGCCAAATCCTTTCAAATGTCAATATTGTGCAAGAGATAGTAAAAATATGTATAGACCGAATCGTGTAGCCGTTGTATAATTCATTATACAATGGTAAACCATAAATGTCAATAACTATAAAAAATTACCAAAAAAAGGAGATCAGATTATGGCTGAAAAAATCAATTCGAGTCTTGATGCATTCAAGGAAAATCAAGAAGAAGTGAAAATCGACACAAACCGCAAGCTCAAAATAGGCTTTATCGGAACAGGCTGGATAGCTGCGGCGCACATGGAGAACTATCTCAAAATGCCCGATGTCGAAGTTGTTGCCGCCGCCGACCTCATTCCCGGCAAGGCAAAAGCTTTCATGGACAGCTACGGCAACACCGGATGCAGATGCTATCTTTCGGGTCACGAGATGCTCGAAAACGAGCCCGATCTTGACGCCGTTTCAATCTGCACCTACAACCGTCAGCATGCGCCCTGCGCAATCGACGCTCTTGAACACGGTGTAAACGTTCTTCTCGAAAAGCCGTTTACCGTTACCCTCGACGAAGCAATCGAAGTAATGCGCGCCGAAAAGAAATCGGGAAAGATTCTCTCAATCGGATTCCAGCCCCGTTTCAACCCCAACATGCAGATGCTGAAAAAGTTCGTTGAATCGGGCGAGCTCGGCAAAATCTACTACATTCAGACAGGCGGCGGACGCCGCAGAGGCATCCCCACTCCGTTCGGCACGACATTCATCGAGGACAAGACCGCAGGCATCGGAGCAATGGCCGATATCGGATGCTACTCTCTCGATATGTGCCTTAATGCGATAGGATATCCGAAGCCGATTACCGTATCCGGCTACACATCCAACTACTTCGGCACCGATCCGTCATATTTTACGGCAGAAGGCAAACCCGCCGAATACGCAAAGCTGTTCGGAGTCGATGACTTCGCAGGCGGATTCATCCGTCTTGAAGGCGGAATAGTTCTCGACTTCCGTATTTCATGGGCTATGAACATGGACACCTGCGGAGATACTCTTATTCTCGGCACAAAGGGCGGTCTGCGCATTCCGTCAACCGAATGCTGGAACGGTTCTATCGGCGGTCCGATGAAAGTTTACCGCACTCTTCCGAATTCGACTACCGAAGTATGCTGGGAAATCCCGATGCTCAACAACACCAAAGAAGGCGAGTTCTTCCACAAGATACGCTCCTTCCTCGATGCAATCAAGAACGGCGGAAGCTCACCCGTTCCGTCATCGCAGATCGTCTACAACCAGGCAATCATCGACGGCATCGTACGTTCGTCCAAACTCGGACACGAAGTCGAAATTACGATTCCCGAAGTTTGATTACGCAAGCGGCAGTTTGAAATTTCAAAAAAGGGGATGTTGAAATTATGAAAAAATTCAAAATAGGCATACAGCTTTACTCGCTCAGAGACGAGATGG
>CAZHPU010000103.1:0-1820 GCA_964534435.1 uncultured Lachnospiraceae bacterium
GAAGCCGATAGGCAAACTCGCGAGATTCACACAGAACATAACCGACACGGGAGTGTTCGAAAATCAGCGGATTTCGCTCGGCACGGGCGACGAAATCGAAGCGCTCGGCGATTCGTTCAACTATATGCTCGAAAAGCTCGAGGATTATATCGCCAACCTCTCCAAGATGACCGCCGAAAAGGAAAGAATCGGCGCAGAACTCGATATAGCCACACACATACAGGCATCGATGCTGCCGTGCATCTTCCCGGCATTCCCCGAACGCAGGGAGTTCAGCATTTTCGCGACCATGACACCCGCAAAAGAGGTCGGCGGCGATTTCTACGACTTCTTTATGGTGGATAAGCGGCATCTCGCCGTTGTCGTTGCCGATGTTTCGGGCAAGGGAGTACCCGCCGCCCTCTTTATGGTAATCGGTAAGACGCTTATAAAAGACCATACCGAACCCGACACCGATCTCGGTGATGTTTTCAGCGAGGTCAACAACATTCTCTGCGAATCGAACAGCGAAGGTCTGTTCATAACCGCGTTTGAAGGCGTGCTTGACCTTGTCACAGGCGAATTCTCATATGTGAACGCGGGACATGAAATGCCGTTCATATACAAAAGCGGAAAGTTCAAACCGATAAAAATCAAGGCGGGATTCGTTCTTGCCGGACTTGAGGATATGCATTACAGCGCGGGCAGTCTTATGCTTGAACCGGGCGACAGAATATTCCAGTATACCGACGGTGTAACCGAGGCGACCGACAAGGAAAATCGTCTTTTCGGAATGGAAAGACTCGAAAAGAGCCTTAACGATGCGTCGGATAAATCGCCCGAAGAACTTCTCGGGGCGGTCAAAAACGATATTGACGCATTCGTGAAAGAAGCTCCGCAGTTTGACGATATCACAATGCTCTGTCTTGATTACAGATGCAGAATGGAAGATACGGGAGAGGAGAAGGAATGAAAGAAGAGCTGACGCTTGACGCAACGACCGAGAATATCGAAGAAGTTACCGCTTTTATCGACGCTTATCTTGAAAAAATCGATTGTCCGATGCATGAACAGATGCAGATTGATGTTGCGGTGGATGAGCTGTTCAGCAATATAGCGAATTATGCCTATTTTCCGAATGTCGGCAAGGCGACAGTCGATATCGATTCCTCAGACGGCAGAGTGATTATAAGTTTCATCGACGGCGGAGTACCCTATAATCCGCTTGAAAAAGAGGATCCCGACATCAAGGCAAAAGCCGAGGACAGAGAGATAGGCGGTCTCGGAATATTCATGGTCAAAAAGATGATGGACGAAATATCCTACGAATACCGCGACGAAAAAAACATTCTCACAATCGTAAAAAATCTCTGAAAATAAAAAAACGCACTCCGAAAAGCCGAAAAAACGAAAAAGGGGCTTGACAAAAGAATCTCTTTGTGATAAAATCTCGGCGTTCGCTCGGAGGGCGGGTTGTTCACGGAAACAGCAGCCGGATAAGGCGCAGACTGAAATGTCTGTTCCTTGTCCGGCTTTTTTTGATAGAGGGGGAATCTTTACGGATCTTTTGAGAGAAAAAACAAAATCACTTTATTTTCGCTATCTCGCCGCCGCTTTCGGCAGCGCGATGATAACATCGGTTTATTCGATTGTCGATACCGCGATGGTGGGGCAGTATCACGGGCCGGAGGGTACGGCGGCGCTTGCGGTCGTCGCTCCCGTCTGGAACATAATTTACAGCCTCGGACTTCTCACCGGCATAGGCGGAAGCGTACTTTTCGGTACAAGGCGCGGCACTCACGGTGACGGCAGCGAAAACCGCTATTTTACCGCATCGGCGG
>CAZHPU010000103.1:1830-6195 GCA_964534435.1 uncultured Lachnospiraceae bacterium
GTCGGTGCTGCTTTCGATTCTCGCGTGGATAGGAATTTTACTTTTCGAAAAGCCGATACTTTTCTTTTTCGGCGCCGATGAATCGCTTTTCGCGCTTGCGCATGAGTATATGCGGCCTGTTGTCTGCGTCTTTCCGCTCTTTCTGTTCAATCAGATGCTCGCCGCGTTTTTGAGAAACGACGGCAGTCCGACACTCGCGACCGTCGGCGTGCTTTCGGGCGGCATTTTCAATGTTTTCGGCGATTATTTCTTCGTGTTCACCTGCGATATGGGAATTTACGGCGCGGGTCTTGCGACGGCAATCGGAGCCGCGATTTCATTTGCGGTCATGCTCACCCATTTCGCGGGTAAAAAGAACAGCCTGAAATTTGTTTCGATGGGCGGATTTGCTTTGGCTCTGTCCGAGATGCGCGAAATCACGGTTACCGGATTTTCGAGCTTTTTCGTCGATGCCGCGATGGGCATTCTCACCGTCTTTTTAAACCGTCAAATTATGAAATATCTCGGCTCGGACGCGCTCGCGATATACGGCCCGATAATTCAGGTCAGCACCTTTGTTCAGTGCTGCGCGTACAGTGTCGGGCAGGCGGCTCAGCCGATTATTTCGGCAAATTACGGCGCGGGCAACCCGAAACGCATAAACGAGGTGCTTAAACTGTCGGTTATGACCGCCGCCGCATTC
The DNA here is from genome assembly GCA_964534435.1 of uncultured Lachnospiraceae bacterium. GTDB lineage: Bacteria > Bacillota > Clostridia > Oscillospirales > CAG-272 > CAKSQF01. The sequence goes on from CAZHPU010000103.1 coordinate 2,513, forward strand.
GGAATTTTCTGGACGGCGTTCAGTATGGCGTGCCCGAATTTCTATGTAAAAGTCTTTATGTCGCCTACCGACGCGATACTCGAAAAGGCGCCGCCGATTATCCGCACCTATGCGGTGTCGTTTCTGCTGTTGCCCTTCAATATCTTCTCAACCTACTATTTTCAGGCGATAATGAAGCCGAATACCGCTTTTGTCATTTCGGTGGCACGCGGATTCGTAATCAGCGGAATTCTTATTTATCTTCTTCCCGCGGCATTCGGTGCCGACTCGATTTGGCTTGCCATGCCGATATGCGAATTTGCCGTCATGATATATGGCGCCGCCGCGATAGTGAGAGCCCGAAAAGAGCCGATCCCGCGTAGTGCCGATTAAAACGAAAAAGTGCCGCCGTTTTCTTTCGAAAGCGGCGGCACTCGTTTTATCGGTCGGTCTTTCCGAGCGTTTCGTAATAGTATATCGGAAGCGCGCTCCATCCGTGACAGAGCGAGCCCGCTCCGCCGAAATCGGCGGCACCCGCAGTCGTTTCCCAGAAGGATGTCGCGCCGCGTCTCAGCATTGCGAGATATTCGCGGTCGATTTCATCGAGAATCACGGGGGCGTATTTTTCGCGGTCGACCGAGAGAAGAGCGTCGAATCTGAAACTGTTCATGCTGAGCGTGTTCGGATAAACGGTGAATCCGCTGTCCGCCGCCCCGTTCGCTTCCATTACCGAGAGCATGACCGATTTGTCGACCGAATCGGCGGCGCCGCAGAGCATGCAGAGCGACTGAGTAAGCACCGAATAGCTTTCGCCGCGTTTTTCGTCAAAACTCTCGAACAGTCGGCTTTCGGGATTGTAGAATTTATCTTTTATCGCACCGTTCAGACCGTGCTTTATCTGTCTGTAATAATCGGCGCGGTCGGATTTTCCGAGACAGTCGCAGATGTCGGCCATCGACGACAGAGCAAGCGATACGAACGCGTTCAGCGGAGCTTCGAGACGGCGGTTACGCTCACCGAAATTGCCGCTCATCGTCGGCGACCATTCGTAGAAATTCCAATACGGGTAGCTTCCGTTAAATTCGCCGTAGAAGTTTTCGAGTATGCCGTCGGCGTTCCGACGGGAGAGCAGGGTACTCATAAGATTTTCGAGCACACCGAATTTTTCGGCGGCAAGCGACTTGTCTCCGCTGTATCTTATATATTCGTTCATCTGTATGAAATATACGCATGAGAATGACGGAATCGGATAATCTCTGCCTGCGGGATAGCAGAGCATTAAGAGCCCGTCGGGACGTACGCCGCGGCTTATCAGTTCAAGCGAGGCGCGCGCCGCCTTTGTTTCGCCGAACGCATAATAGCCGCAGAGCATCTGATTGCGCGAATCCATTGTGTAAAGCGCCTGTTCGCGCCACGGGCAGTCCTCGTAATGCTCGTGCAGACATTGTACGAGGGTGTTTTGACAGACTTCGTAAATCGTTTCACGCAGGATATTGCCGCAGCGGAAATCTTTTTTCACGAGCGGATAGACGGTCGGACGAAGCCCCGCGTAATGTACGGCTGCGGATTTCGAGCGGATAAAGAACTGCAGATAGCGGCATCCGAATCTGCGGAAGGTGTGGAGATAGCTGTTCCGCCCTTTTTTCAGTTTTATATCGCACCACGCACCGCGTACCGCCGTTCTTACCCTGCCGTCGTCGAGATGCTCTCCGAAGCCGACATCCATTATGCAGTCGGAGTCTGTCTCAATGTCGAAATCGAGAAATCCCGACATCTCCGAGCCGAGATCGACCGTGAAATATATGCCGTCAAACGCTTTTTCTTCGCAAAAATCCGATATTTCGATCTCGAAGGGCGACGAAAAATCGCAGAGCGGTCTCTCGTAAAGTTTTCGCGAGGTGAGCGCCGCCGACTGCATCCGTGTTCCCGGATTTCCGGAGCCTTCGGTATAGATAAAATCGCCTGCCATGACAACACGGGATTTTGCGCGCGGCAGGGTAACGAGTTTTTTGTTCGGTCTTTCGAAAAAGCCGCCCGACGGCACCGATGTCAAATATGATTTTTCGAATCCGCCGCAGACACCGTCGGATGTGCGGAAACCGTCATCCGCCGAAATGTCGTAATGATAGGTCGGACCGAGCTGAGGGGATATCAGGTCGCATCTTCCCGACAGATAGTCGCGCGACGGCCTTGACGGGGTGTCTTCGGAAGAATAAGCGATGATTTCGTTTGTCTCACCTGTCCGCGAAAGCTCGAAAATCAGCCCCGCAACCCCTTTTGCGTATGTTTGGCTGTCGATTCCGTAATACCAGACGGTGACCGCCATATGGTTTTTTCCGTCTTTTATAAACGAGCCCACATCTATTTCGTCGAAAACGGCGCGGTCGGGATAGTCGGCATACTGCCCGAAAGCGGCAAGAGCGCCGTTTATCCATACCGTATAGTTCGAGTCGGCGGCGATTTTAAGAATGTATTTTTCATCCGAATACGACTTTTCGACCTCGAAATCGGATATGAAATCGCAAAAGCAGTCGGAGAGATTTTCGCAGCCCCTCGCCCATATCCTTTTTCCTTTTTCAAAAATTCGTATGCGGTCTGTTCTTTCGTACGCGTATTCTTTCATAATCGTTATAATACCTTTCGTTCGGCGATAACCGTAACAATACTGTAATAATAATATTTTAACGAATCGGAAAAGTCAAGAGACTTCCGAAAAAAGTGCGAAAAATTATGCCGCTCGGTTGATTTTTTTATATTTTGTGATATACTTTTAATAATAAAGAGATTTTCGGCGGAACGCGAAAAAGTCTGCCGCCGTGAACGGGGGAATGTTTTTGGAAAAAGAGAAAAAATATCTGCTTGCGATTGACATCGGCGCCTCATCGGGCAGACATATCGTCGGCATTGAGGAAAACGGAAAAATGACGGTTGACGAAGTTTTCCGCTTTCCGAACGGAGTCTGCGAAAAAGACGGCCGTCTTACATGGGATATAGGCGCGCTTTTCGAAAACGTGAAACGCGGAATAGATGCGGCACTCGAAAAATATCCGAACATCGTAAGCCTCTCGATTGACACGTGGGGTGTCGATTATGTTCTGCTGCGCGGAGATGACGAGGTTCTGCCCGTTTATGCCTACCGCGACAGAAAAACAGAAAAATTTGTTCCGAAAGTGCATGAAATAATCGATTTTCAAACGCTCTATGAACGCACGGGCTGTCAGTATCAGCCGTTCAACAGCATCTATCAGCTTTACAGAGACAAATGTCTCGGCAGGCTCGACGGCGTTACCGATTTTCTGATGATACCCGAATATCTGCTCTGGAAACTCTGCAAAAACAAGGTCAAGGAATACACGAACGCCACCACGACCGGACTTATAAACGCCGAAAGCGGCGATTTCGACCGCGTGATTACGGAAAAACTCGGTCTGCCCTCCGAAATTTTCAAAACTCCCGAAAAGCCCGGCAAGGTTATCGGCGAATACAAGGGAATCAACTGCCTGCTCTGCGCGACTCACGATACGGCGTCCGCCGTCGAGGGAATCCCGATGGAAAACGGGGAAAACGAGCCGTATATCTCATCGGGGACATGGTCGCTGCTCGGAGTAAAGACGGCAAAGCCGCTTACCGACAAATCGGGAATCGAGGGAAACTGGTCGAACGAGGGCGGCGTCGGCTACAACCGCTATCAGAAAAACATTATG
>CAZHPU010000104.1:0-6185 GCA_964534435.1 uncultured Lachnospiraceae bacterium
CTTCTTCCGTGCTAGCCTCTGGTGTCGCCTTGCCTTCCTCGCCTGCTTCCACTTCTTCCGCTTTCGCCTTCGTCAAACGCCGCATCCGCTCTGCTTTCAGCGCGTTCAACTCATTCTCATCTTCAGGCGTATGAATCTTGTCTACACGCTTGGTCTTGCCATTCTCATCAATCGTGTAATCATACATCTTGTCTTCAAGTTCATCAATGCGGTTCATCAACTCTTCATCCGTCATTGATTCCTCACGCGGCACTTCCTTCGCTTCAGGCTTGGTCTCTTCGGGCTTTTCTTCCGCCTTCTCTTCTGCCTTGACTTCGCCGCGATTGTTCTTATCAATACCAAGGAGGTCATCCTTTGGAACGCTAATCTCATTGCCGTCCATATCAGAAAGCGTGATAATGCCGCCTTCCATAGATGTAATCTTCCCCGTCACATTGCCATCATTGACGTGTGCAATCACTCGCGCCCCAATGCCATACGCGCCATCCTTCGGCTTGACATAGCCGCGCATCTTGTGCGCATTCCCCGCCGCGTCAGTAAAGACAGCATCCTCTTCTTCTTCCGCTTCGGTGGTCTCAGTGGTCTCGCTCTTGCTTTCGGATGTTGGTGCTTCAGGCGCGGGCGTTTCAGGTGCCTCCGCCTCTGTACCTGTATCGGGCGAAGGCGTTTCTTCACTACGCGTCTCGGTGGTCGTAGAACTAATATGTTCTGCCGCGCCAGTCATCCTAGCAAGTTCATCATTCATCGCTTGAATCGCTTTGGGCGTTCCTTCACGATGTGCCGCTTCAACTTTTTCCGCAACGACTTCAAGGTCTGTATCATTCATTTTGACCTTGAATCCCATATCACGAAGTGCATTGCGCCAGCCGTGAACAAAACTCTGCAAATTGTCTGCATGGTGTCTACGCTCTTGAGTAATAAGCGCAACGCTTTCTCTGACAATACGTTCTCTCTCTTCGTTTGATATAGTCTCACCATTTTCTTCACGGCTTTGAATGTTAGCATCACGCAACTTGCCAATTCGCGACTTCTTGGAAGATTCAAAGAATTGAGGTTGACCCAAAGTATTGCTATGCCCAATCACTTCATGGCGCATCACCTCTTGGATATCTTGAGGCGTATTAAGAAGATTGCGAATAAGAACGACTTCATTCACTTCCTTCCCATCCGCACCCTTGACTTTCATGCTCCAACCACGGCGATTGGCTTTGAAGTTTCGGTCTTGTGTAATATCCATCCCAGTCTTCTCTTTCCAGTATTGCGCCGCATCTTCCATAGAAGAAGCAGAATAGAAAGTGACAAGTTCATTATTAATACCACCTTGGTAATTTTTGGCAATTTCGTTCTGAATGAACGCATCTTTATCATGTGCAAGTGCCTTGTCTGCCAAAATGTTATTCTTTGCAATTGTTGCAACTTCTAAAGCCTCATCCAAATTATCAAAGGTATCATTCATAGCCCCAAATGCCTCAACCTTTGCTGAAGCCGTCATAGTGGGCTGATGAACAACATATTGCGTTCTGCCATCAACATTTACTTCACCAATTAACACTCCCGTTTCATCATCTGTCACGGCTCTATCACATACAATATGTTTACCTGTCTTTGTATCAATAATAAATGTTTTTGTTCCAACGATACTCTTTGTGCCATCATCATCAACTGTAGTAGGAATGACAAATCGCTTCCATTCAAGTCCATTACGCTGGCTATTGAAAAGGGCTTGTTCTTTTGCTCTTTCAACAAACAACTTGCGCATTTCATTAACTTCTTTAGCATGCTTGCCATACGAACCTGTCATCCAGTCGTAAGCCTTGTCAACAATAGATGTATTCCGTTTGATAATTCCCTTGCACTCTTCTTCAGAAAGATTCTTGAAATAAGCATCAAGTGCTTCCGCTTTAGTCTGCAAATCTGCATTTTGAAGTTCTTCTTCAGTCATCAAATTGTGTCTACGAATAACATTATCAATTGTTCTTGCTTGACCATTCCGAGCGAAATATGCAATCGCTTTACCGCTTGTCATCTGAAGAAACATTCCTTCTGCAAGGTCCACAAGATTATCCCATTCACAAAACTCTTTATGTGCTTGAATCAATCTATCCCACACGCCTTGTGTGGGGTCAAGTTCGCTCTTACGTTTATCAAATCCTGTTGCACCACCAATAACTTTAGATTCATACTCTTCCAATATTTCTTCCGACCAAGAGCCAAGATGTATGTGCTTATTAGTCCAATCAGCAATCTTACCAAGGCTTTCTGCATAGCCTTTTATTGTGTTTTCTAACCCACTACTTACTTTCGTTCCATTCTCGATGTCGCTTATAATTTTTTGCACACGCGGAATGCCACTATTCTTTCCAACCCAAGTGCTACCCTTGCTCACTCCTTTCCCAATCGCCTTTGTTCCACCCTTAATAACTCCCATCCCTAACTTACCAAGTCCAACTTCTGTCAAAGTCTCAATCCCAGCCATCGTTGTGCCTGCTAAAATAGCACGCCCCATATCATCGCCTTCGTTAACAATAACAAACCGACCATTATCATCAAACCCCATTTCATCATTCATCAAGCCGATTGCATTGCTAGCCGCTTGTTGCACAGTAGACAATACGATTGCACCTGTTCCAAGAGCAAATGGGATAGAATAAACGGCAGATTGAAGACCACGCGAAACAACATTGCCAAGGTCAGAAACATTACTTTCAGACAACTTCTCTTGCGCTTTCTGTTTTACACCTGTGCGCTCCTTGAGAAAATCTTCTGCCATCTGCCGCACAAACTCATTCCGTTTTTCATTCCAAAGTTTCTTGTCATGGTTATAGTGCTGTCCTTCGTTCTTATCCCAATCTTGCAAAAGGGAATCTGCTCCACGCCCAGAACCGTTCATAAAACCACCAAGAATACCATATATCATGTCATTGAGTTCACTCTGCATCTCTTTTGGTGACATGGTTGAATAGTTCTTGTAAATGTTTTGCGCGGCACGTTCCTGTATATTGGCTTGCCATCGCCCACCAAGATTTAGAAACGCACTTTGGACTTGTGCCATAAACGGATTGTCACTTGCTTCAATACCTGTTGCGGCTTCATAATCTGTTTGCGCAGTTTCAGTCACTCCTAATTCTTTTTTAGGAATAGCATAATGAATCTCGCGTGCTTTTCCATCATCATCAACCAAGAAAAGTCGTTCATCTTTGCGCTTCTCGCCACCACTAGCAAGCCCCGGAATATATGTTGTCTTTCGATAAATATCACCCGGCTTATACTTCTTCTCAATAGGGTTTCTATGATAGTAATCATTCGGGGCATATTCATATTGCTCATAATCTTGCACCTTGCTATCAATCCACTTATTATGCAACTTCTGCATTTCTTCATTATCAGTAATTTCTTTGGAAATGTTATCCCAATTTTTGTAGATATACTCATTCCAACCCTTCTGATAAATCTTTTGGTGATAGTTATGCACATCTTCCGCGGCACTTTTTGCTTCCGCCTCCGTCTTAAATGTCCCATAATTTTCGTGTGTTTCATTGAAATGGGAAATCGCTTCATCATCATTCTTTGCAGAAATAACGCCACCATTACCATCGCTCCACATAGTCGGAATGACAACAAATGTGTCTGGCGCGGAGTTAAATACAATTGATTCAGTCGTAGAATATCCATTGATTGCCCCCATCGCATCTCGATTCAATCGAATAATGCGATTGCGATGGTCAATGTTTCCTGTATAACCTTTGATACGATTCTCAAGTTGTGTCTCTTCTTCATTTGATGGAGACCATTCACTTGCATAAAAAGCATTAAAAGGAACTGGTTCTTCATCAGAAAACTTGAGTTCATCAAACCTAAATGTCTTCTGTTGTGGTTCTTCATCAGAAAACTTGAGTTCATCAAACCTAAATGTCTTTTCCATATAAAGTGTCCTTTCCTTCTTCTTTACTTCTGTTGAAGAATCGCTTGACCTTTTTCATTGATGATATACGTTTTCCCATTGTGAGTAATTTTTTGACCGGGTTTGTATGTTTGCCCATCTTTACTTGCTTGGGATGCCGAATTGCTTGCTTTGGTTGTTGAATTGCTTGCTTGGGCTTGGGCTGTCGCCCCCATGACAACGTCAAACAAACTAAAGAATTGAGCCTGTTGTTCAGGTGACAGCAAATCAATTGGTCGAAGGGCTGTCCTATCACGATTATGCCCATACTTTTCATTTGGGGTAAGCATATTACTCAAGAAAGTCATTGTCTCTTTGAGATTAAGAGACCCACTTGTCATACTCTTTTTAAGTTTCTCGTATTCCAACTTGAGGTTTTGGTCGAATTGAGATTTAGACAACTCGAAAGTCTTATCAAACTTTTCAATCTCATGCGCAAATTTTTCCCATTCTAAATCGTCCTTAGAGTATTTTATTTCAATATCCGCCTCGGCTTGACGCTCTGTAATAGCCACCCGACGCTTTTCAATTTCGCGGTCTAATTCGCGCTGCTTAGTATTCACATCAAACTGTCTCGCCCCCTCACTACGCGCACTCTCTGCCTCATTGTGCCGATTGCGTTCCCTCGTATCATTGAGGTTATTCACTTGCTCTGCCTCATCGTGCCGATTGCTTTCCTTCCTTTCATTGATGTCATTCACTTGTCTTGCCTCACTGTGCCGATTGCTTTCCTTCAAATCATTGAGGTTATTCACTCGTCCTGCCTCATTGTGCCGATTGTTTTCCCTCGTATTATTGAGGTCATAATCTAACTGTTCTTTATTATAATAATTTTCCTTTTGCCACCCAAGTGGATTATAATCAAAATCAAATGCAGATTTCGCATAATTAGTCGCACTCATTTCATTATGCCCCATCTTCATTTGTGTATCTTTCATCGTCGTCATGACTTGCTGGATATTCATCGTTTGAGTATATTTCGTGCCGTCTTTCTTCTGAAAAGTAATCAAAAATGCAGGGTCCCCATACGTTTCACCCTTCGCATCACAAGGCTGATAGCATACGATTTTATGAAGTTTATCACGCCCATTCCCTAAGTATGAATTCGCGGCACTAATTGCACCTGCTGAAACATAACCTACTTTATATGTTTTTTTATCGTTTCGATTAGTCTGAACTTTTCCTCTCTTAATCATATCATAATAAGACGCACTGATATTATCACAAACACTAGCATCATATTTGGCTTGTGCCTTCTCTTCCGCGCCTTTTATAATCTCATTCCTTTCAATGGCTTGCTGTGTATATTGATTCGCCTTTGCCATCGCCGCTTCCTCTTGAAATTTCAAGGCTTCCTTCCATTGCAAATTTGCTGCTTGTGGGTCCCAATTCAGATAAGCCGCTCGCTCTTGAGGCGAAAATGAATAAGGATTTGCTTCTGCCGCTTGCTTGCGCCCCATCATATAACGAGCATGAGCCGCACTCGACATATTGAATGACTTTTGATTCCGTGCCTCCTGCGCTTCACTATTCGTCATTTTGGGTTGCTTTATTGCATCATAATCTGCTTGTGATAACTCTCGGCTAACATATCCCTTCGTGTTAGGCATTTGTGGTATCTCTTTCCTTAACTTTTCCTCACGGTCCCACTTCGCCCTCTTCGCTTCCATCTCCTTCTCAAAAGCAGGTTGGGTCTCTATAATTTCATTTAGAACATCTTCAGGTTCAGGTTCTGGCACAAACGTAGGATTTGATGGATTTGATTCTTTCGCATGTTCCTTTATTTCTAGATTCGTCGCTGTTTCATAGTTGTTATTATTCATAATCTTTCTCCTTCTCTTTCTTTTTTGTATTATTGATTTACTTATTATTTAGCAAATTAGTCAAATTAGTAAGGATATAAATCATCTGTCATATCAATCAAAGAGTTTAATTGTGCCGTCTCTCGAACTACGGCTTCATCATCGTAAATGTCCACATTATTAGGTAAAATAATTGCTGTGTCTTTGTATTTATAAGAAGGTGCGGCAGGTTGGTCTTTCGCATACTTGAAACTATTCATGCCCAATTCTTGTGCTACGGCACCCCCTACCACTGCATGTACGGCGGGTTGTATATCCTCCTTCCGCATAAACATATTGGGTTTTTCATTTTGTTTTGGTGTCAATCTCTCATAATCATTTTGTTTTGGTCGTAGCCATTTCTCATAATCATTTTGTTTTGAAACTTCAGGTCTTATCTTATA
>CAZHPU010000105.1:0-5938 GCA_964534435.1 uncultured Lachnospiraceae bacterium
GACGATATAGAAGTTTTTTATTTTACCGACAAGGATGTTGTAAGGCACTGCCTCGTTCAGAAAATAATCCTTGCATACGAAAAGCATTACAAAGAAAAAAATGCCGGACCTCGTCCCAAAAAAATCTATCGTAAAAAGGAAACAAAATGAGACTTCGATTATATATTTCAAATCACCAGAAAAAAATCGAAATAACAAACGAAACAAAAAAACTTGTACGTGCGGCAATCAAAAATACTCTGATTTACGAAAAATTCGACCGCAACTGTGAAGTATCATTAACATTCGTTGACAACGAGGAAATCAGAGAACTCAACAAAAGTCAAAGAGGAATAGACAGAGCTACCGATGTGCTTTCGTTCCCGATATTTGATGATGATTTTGATGACGGAGAATACTGCGTCCTCGGAGACATTGTAATATCCGCCGAACGCGCCGCCGAGCAAGCTGTCGAATACGGTCATTCAAACGAACGCGAGATTGCATTTCTGACAGTTCATTCTGTGCTCCATTTGCTCGGATATGACCATGAGAAATCAAAAGAAGAAGAAACCGACATGTTCGCACGTCAGGAAGAAATACTCAAAAAAATGAATCTGACAAGATAAGGAAAATTATATGACAAAAACAGGTTTTATTGCGATTGTGGGAAGGCCGAATGTCGGCAAATCAACGCTGCTGAATGCGATGCTCGGCGAAAAAATAGCGATAACATCAAGAAAGCCGCAGACAACACGCACGAGAATTACAGGTATACTTACCAAAGGTGACAATCAGTTTGTATTTATCGATACACCGGGTATGCACAAATCGGTAACAAAGCTCGGAAATTATATGAACAAGCAAATCGGCTCCGCTCTTTCGGATGTCGATGCCGCAATTCTTGTGGCAGATGCAGGATATATGCCGGGTGAAATCGAGAAAAAACTGATTCGCAGATTCGACAAAGACGAGCTTCCCGTTATTCTCGTTCTGAACAAAACAGACACGACGAATGCAGAGAGGATAGGTCAGGTCATCACCGCTTATTCGGAGCTTTCGGATTATGCATCAGTTATTCCGATTTCGGCCATTGAAAATGACGGAATAAATATTGTGCTGGACGAAGCCGAAAAGCTGCTTCACGAAGGTGAATGGCTGTTTGATGCCGATGAACTTACCGATCAGCCCGAACGTGTAATCGTATCCGAACTCATCCGTGAAAAACTGCTGCGTCTTTTGGACAATGAGATACCGCACGGTACGGCAGTATCGATTGAAGAATTCCATGATGAAGGATCGCTTCTGCGCATACGAGCCGATATATACTGTGAGCGTGATTCTCACAAACGCATCATAATCGGCAAAAACGGTGATATGCTGAAGAAAATCAGCACATACGCGAGAGAAGACATAGAAAAATTTTTCGGAACAAAAGTTTTTCTTGAAGTATGGGTTAAGGTCAAGGAGAATTGGAGAGAAAGCGATTTTCTCATAAACGATCTTGGCTTCAAAAGCAATGACGACAACTGAACAAGTTTGTTATGGATAATGAAATTGTTACAAACGGAATAATCGTGAAATTGGCCGACATCGGAGAATCGGATCGAATGATGACAATTCTGACACCCGAACTCGGTAAGATTTCGGTAATCGGCAAAGGCGTTAAGAACATAAAAAGTCACAGACTTTATACATCACAGCTTTTCTGCTACTCCGAATTCACTTTAAGTAAGAAAAAAGACATTTTCTATCTCAAAGAAGCAATCCTTATTGAGGACTTTTATTCACTTCGCGAAGATCTCTCCTCTCTGTATCTGGCGCTTTATTTGACCGATGTTGTTTCGACGGTCACAATTACGGGCGAGGATCAGGGTGAGATACTGAGACTGCTTCTGAATTGTCTTTATCTTTTGGCAAACAAAAAAAGATCGCCTCATATAATCAAAGCCGTTTTTGAACTTCGTCTCGCGTGTCTGCTCGGTTTTATGCCGGATTTATCCGAATGTTCATGCTGTCATGCAAATGACGGAATATTTTGGTTCAATATGCCGGACGGAATAATTGTTTGCGATAATTGCCGAAAAAGCGAAAAAATAAATTTCGAAGGTGCACATCCGCATAAGCTTGATTCGAATTTGTTAATGACCATGCGTTACATATGCGAAGCCTCCGAAAAGAAAATATTCTCTTTTGCCATAAGTGAAGAGACAGAAACAAATCTTTCGGCTGTGTGTGAAAAATATCTTTTGACGCATCTTGACCGCGGTTTTGACTCTCTCGATTTTTACAAAAAAGCCGAAATAATGTATAAGTGAAGGTAAGTTAAATTGACTGATTTTTCAAAAGCAATACAGACACTCGAATTTTCAAAAATAAGATCAATGCTTGCCGATTGTGCGCTTACTTTCGGCGCAAAAAAAATGGCCGAAGAAGCGTATCCCGATTCGGACTGTTCTCATGTTGCGGAACTTTTGAAGCAAACAACCGATGCAAAGGCACTTATTGCGCAAAACGGCAACCCTCCCATAAGCTCTACACCTGAGGTAAAGGAGATTGTCGAGAAATCCGAAAAAGGCGCAATGCTCCCTCCCGCCGAACTTCTCGACATTGCATCTTTACTTTATACGACAAATTCACTTGTTGCCTACTCAAAAATAAAAAACTCAAATCTCGGCTCTCTCACCGATTATTTTTCGTGCCTTGTAACAAACAGTGCGCTTGAACATGAAATAAAAAGATGCATCATAAATGCGGATACGATTGCCGATGATGCGTCTCCCGAACTTGCCAATATAAGAAGGCTGATCAAAGTAACCAACAACCGAATACGCGAAACTCTGCAGAAATACATCACAGCCGAATCAACAACCAAATATCTGCAAGAAAATATCGTCACAATTCGCGACGGACGTTATGTTATACCGGTGAAGGCCGAAAACAAAAACGAAATCAAAGGTCTTATTCACGATACATCTTCGACAGGCGCAACCCTGTTTGTTGAACCGCTTTCGGTTGTTGAGGCCAATAATGATCTAAGGCGTCTCGAAAGCGATGAAAAAAAAGAAGTTGAAAAGATACTTTACAGACTGTCTTCGGCAGTGGCCGATTTCGGTCACTGCATAAAACTTGATTATGACAGTATAACCGAAATTGCCTATATTTTCGCAAGGGCGGAATTTTCATGGCGCATAAACGGCAACGAGCCGATAATTTCGGAATCGGGAGATATCGAATTGTTCGCGGCAAGACATCCTCTTATCTCCAAAGACAAGGTAGTGCCGATTGACATAAGGCTCGGCAAAGACTTCGATACTCTTATTATTACCGGTCCGAACACGGGTGGTAAAACCGTTTCGCTGAAAACGCTCGGATTGCTGACTTTGATGGCCCAAACCGGTCTTCATATTCCCGCTCGCGAAAATTCAAAACTGAGAACATTCGACAAAATACTTGCCGACATCGGCGATGAGCAGTCGATTGAGCAGTCACTGTCGACTTTTTCGGCACATATAACAAATATCGTTAACATACTCGATACTGCCGACAGCAAATCACTTATTTTAATCGATGAGCTCGGTGCCGGTACCGATCCGGTAGAAGGAGCGGCTCTTGCTGTTGCAATCACCGAAAAAATACGCGAGACGGGCGCGCTCGTTGCCATAACAACTCATTACAGTGAGATGAAAATTTATGCTCTTGAAACCGACCGTGTATGCAATGCCGCCTGTGAGTTTGACATCAACACGCTTGCTCCCACATACAAACTTCTTATCGGAACGCCGGGAAAATCGAATGCATTTGCCATTTCAAGAAAAATCGGGCTTTCGGACGAGATTATCGGCCGCGCCGAGAAACTGATTGATCCCTCGAACAAAAAGTTCGAAAATGTTATCGAAAAACTCGAAGTATCGAGAATAGAATCGGAAAAACTGCTTGAAAGTTCAAAAGAAAAAAAGGCCGAATGGGAAAAGAAACGTGCCGAAGAAGAAGAATATTTACAGGAAAAAATAGCCGAGGCGGATAAGATAAAAGAAAAGAGTGCGGAGCAGGCCACAAGAATTATCGAAAGCGCAAGAGCCACATCCGAATATGTATTGGCAGAGCTTGACCGCGTAAAGAAGGCCAAAGAATCGGAAGACTTTGCCAAAACATTAAATCAGGCAAAAAGCAACATCAAAAAATCTCTTAACGAAACTATTGAGAAAATCGACCCGGTTGTTTCTCACGTACCCGAAAACTATGTTCTTCCACGTCACGTAAAAGTCGGCGATGAAGTAATTATTATCAGTCTCGGCAGCAAAGGTCATGTTACCGCATCGGCCGATAAAAACGGAAATGTAACCGTTTCAACAGGAATAATGACAACAAGAGTCAAAGAAAGCAATCTTATGCTTGCGGAGGACGATCGGCTGTCCGCAAGCAAAAAAGAAAAGAAAAAATCCGCGTCCGCATCTCCCGCATTGTCAATTACAAAAGAGTTTTCGTCCGAAATAGATTTGCGGGGGAAAAACGGAGACGAGGCATGGCTCGATGTTGACAAATATCTTGACAGTGCACAGCTTGCAGGTGTAAAGACGGTTCGACTTATACACGGAAAAGGTACCGGAGCTTTGAAAAAGCGTCTTTGGGAATTTCTGAAAACCGACAAACGTATAAAAACATATCGCATAGGCTCTTTCGGCGAAGGCGATCTCGGTGTCACCGTATGTGAACTGAAATAAACGATATAACCGCTTTACATCTTTTGAATCGGAGGTTTATCAATGGCATCAAAGGAAAAAAACATCGGAATAGAGATAATGCGCATTGTTTCCATGCTTATGGTGCTTTTCCTTCATGTGCTGGGACAGGGCGGCGTATATCCATATGCCGCAATCGCCGAAAGCCATCCTCAAAACTACCCTGTTGCATGGCTTTTGGAAACCGCATCATTCGGAGCCGTCGATTTATTTGCGCTTATATCCGGATATGTAGGATACAAATCAAAGCTGAAGGCGTCAAGATACCTTAAAACATGGCTGCTCGTTTCCTTTTGGGGATTTATGATTGTACTGTCAATAGACAAGTTCCCGATTATTTATGAAAAATTCACCGAATTTCTCGGATTTTTTATTCCATCGGTGAAAACCGAAATCGAACCGCGCACAATACTGTCCGAAGAATATTTGTATGCGCTCTTCCCCGTTTCCAACAATCAATATTGGTATTTTAACGCCTATACGCTTGCGTATTTCGCGACTCCGATAGTTAATCGTGCCATTGATGCCCTCAAACAGAGCGAACATTTCGCCGTCTGTGTCGGAATTTTCATACTGACATCGGTTATACCGTCGATATCAAATGCGGATTTGTTTGTGACCGGTTACGGGTATTCGGCAATTTGGCTTATTATGCTCTACATAATCGGCGCATACATCGCAAAATATCCGCCAACTGTCGGAATTTACAACAGATCTGTACTTCTGATGGGATATTTCTTCTGTACGGCTTTTGCATGGCAATGGATGCTGTACATAAACAAGTTGTCGGAGACCGCTGCCGAAGGCAGTGTCATCTCGGAATACAAATATCAGTTTATACAATACACCTCACCGTTTGTACTCGCAGGTGCCATAATGCTTCTTATCGGTGCCTCTCAAATAAAAATAAAGACGGATTTTATCAAAAAATCGATAAAATTCGTTTCGGAGGCAACTTTTGCCGTATATATCATTCATGTACAGCCTATTTTCTGGAGCTATTATATGTTATGGCGCTTCTGGAAAATCGGATATGATCTTGACACACCTGAAATGGTTTATTATGTTTGCGTTGCCGTCTTTATTCTCTTTGCGGTATGTATCATTCTCGAACGGATAAGAATGCTCATTTTCAAGTTATTGCAGATAGACAGGCTTACGACTTTTATCGGAAATTCGATAGATAATTTGATTTCAAAGCTATTATCCGTGCAGTT
>CAZHPU010000106.1:0-5847 GCA_964534435.1 uncultured Lachnospiraceae bacterium
AATGAGCATAGGTAGATGGCATGAAATTTCTCCGTTTTCGGTAAAATAGTGTCATTTCAAGCCGACCGTTTTATTCGGCCGCGGTATGATTATATCCGCCGAATGTAAAATGAAATATCGGTGCAATGTTAAATTTCGGTCGATTCGAAAGCATCTTTGTACAGTATAACACAAGGCTCGTAATTTTACAAGCAAATTATACAAATATTTTATATTTTTTCGGTTTGCATTGTCAAATATGCAGGCAAGACGGTTTTCGACGGAACTCGAAAATCAGAAGCTCCACGGAATATATGCCGCCAAAACCGCAAGCAGCACAGACGGCAGCATATTCGCCACCCTCAGTTTTTTATCGAAAAGTATATTTACTCCGATACAGAAAATAAGAACGGAGCCGATAAGCGAGATATACGAAACCGCGGTATCGGTCATAATCGGCGAAACAAGTCTCGAAAGCAGGGTTATGCTTCCTTCGAAAACGAATACGGGTATCGCGGCGAAGGCGCATCCGAGTCCTTTGGTCGATGCCATAATGAGGATAATTATAAAATCTATCACCGATTTTACGAGAAGTGTCGAGCTGTCGCCCTGCAGTCCGTCCTTTATTGCTCCGATTATTGCCATTGCGCCGATTGATACGGTAAGAGATGCGGTCACGAAGGCGTTTACGAAACCGTCGTCGCCGCCTCCCGCCTTTTTCTTCAGCCATTCTCCGAACCGCTCAAATCCTTTTTCTATTCCGATTATTTCACCTATGAGTGTTCCGAGTGCGAGACAGAGTATGACAAGCATTGATTTTCCGCTTTCGATACCGCCGTCGGCAATTTCGAGCATTCCCTCCATTGCTCCCGCGATTCCTATAAAAATAACGCCCGCTCCGCATACCGCATTGAGAGAGTCGCGGCAGCTTTTGCCGAGAAATCCGGCGGCAAAATGTCCGAGGATTCCTCCCGCGATGATTGCGGCGCTGTTTATTAACGTACCTGTTCCGATCATTTTATTTTCCGTCTTTCAGTCTGTGGGGTTTATAATCACGAATGATTTCACATTGCCGTTATTATATCACATCTCCGTGAAATATGTGCATATTTAGGATGATTTATTCGAAAATTTGCGAATATATTCGGAAGCGCTTGATTTTTGCGAATGCGGCGGGTATAATCGGTTACAGAAAGACAAACTCAAATCGGAGTGATAAATATGGACAAAAAAATATCGAAAAAAGATGTCGTTTCGTGGGTATCGGGAGGAAAAACGCTCTACGGAAGAGTAATCGGAATATCGGGAAGTTCCGCACTCGTAGACGTTTACGGAATGCAGGGCGAAAAACGCATTTCGACCGCGAAGCTGAAATACGAGCCGCCTGTGAGAATCGATGCGAAAGAGCTCGGAAAATTCGCGCGTTTTGAAATCGGATACAGAGAGCTTATGCAGGGGCGCACATTTGCCGACATCGAAATATTCGAAAGATACGAAATCGGACCCGATGATTTGGTGGCGGCGGCTGCGAATTTCCGAAAAAGCGGCATATCCGACGATGATTTCGCGGGCGACTATTTTTTTCCGATATGGTGTGATATGGGGGAAGCGCTTAATCTTTCTAACGCTCTCGGCGAAAACGATGATGAATACGACAGGCTGTCGCCCCCGAACAGAGTCAGTGTATTCCGAACAGTTTGGGAGATGTTTGTGAGCAAATTCAACGACCGCAGAGAGGGCGTAAATCTCGATAATGCGGCAGTCGAAGTGCAGACCTGGAAAAAGAACGAGCACAAGCCGTATTCGGAAAGAGAGTACACATTTAATCAAAAGTGGGATTTTATCGAATACTGGGATGACGACAGGCTGCTTTCGGCGGACGACGATATCAAAGAGGCTTATCGAATGATTCTCGACAGTCTGTGCGGCGCCGACGACAAAGAAGCGCTGAAAAAGAAAGCATACGCCTGCTACGGTCACGGAAACGCGGCATACGGTCAAAACTGGCCCGAATCTCAAAAATGTCTGCTTCGTCTTATGGAAATCGATCCCGATCCGCAGATTGCGAACACGCTCGGATATATGTTCTACTACGGCAGATGCACAGACGGCGTTCCCGAATATGACAAGGCGTTCTACTTTTTTTCAATCGGTGCCGCGGGATATTATTACGAGTCGCGGTACAAACTTTCGGATATGTTCAAAAACGGTTACGGAGTAGCGAAAAATCCGAAAGCGGCGGCGGCGCTTATTTGGGAGCTTTACAAGGAGCAGCTCGACAAAATCTGCGACGGGCAGTTTCAATCCGATTTTGCCGATGTTGCGCTCAGGGCAGGCAATCTTTTGAAAGAGGGCATCGACTGCATACCGAGTGCCGACAGAGCGTTCTATTTCTATCTTCAGGCAAAATACGCAATCCGCATGAGAATGCTCACCTCCGACAGCTACGGAGATAATAAGGTCGCGGCGGCGATAGATCATGCCATTACCGACATTCTGCCGAGTACCGAATACGCAAAGCGCAAAAAGACGGTACACAATATAAATCCGCTTCTTCTGCTCTGCAATGCTCTGGGAAAAAATCACCGTCTTGAAATGAAGATAAAGAAAATTTCGGACAGCGAAGCGAAACTGACATTCAGAGTTGTTCCCTACGAGGACGGCGAGTCTCAGCCGAAAATATTTATAACAATACCCGAAGCGCATTTCTGCGGTCTTCTTCCGAAAGTCAGCGTCAAGGTTGAGAAAATCAAAGCATTTGAGACGGCGGACGACACCGACACGGTTTATTTCGATTCGGTCGGCTTTCCTTATTTTACGCTGTACGGAAAAAAAGTGGCGAAAATAAATGCCGATTTTGTATTCGTCGCTCCGACAAGCGGCGGCAAAAAGCACAGAATCGTTTCGGTTGTTTTCACGGAAGGCGGAAAAAAATACGATTATCTGTCCGACATACCGCTGAATATCGGGGACACGGTGATTGTGAAAACTTCCGACGGAGAAACGGCCGCAAGAGTTGTCGCGGTCTTCGAAAAGGCCGAATCGGAGCTTGCTCTGCCGCTTGGCAAATACAAAAAAATCGTTCGGGCGGAAGAGTAAAAACAGCGGGGTTGTTCGAAAATCGGCAAACGAAAAAAAATAAAACGCGCTTCATCCGAATAAATAGCGGCATCCGAGAGACTTTTTGTCGGTCGGATGCCGCTTTCGTTAATTCACACGGCAAAAAAAAGATTGACAACACCGTAAATTCGGTATATAATTTTATTACAAAACATCAAAAAAGGAACGGCATTATGGCAAAGCTATATTTCAAATACGGAGCAATGGGCAGTTCTAAAACGGCTCAGGTGCTGATAACAAAATTCAATTACGAGGAACGCGGAATGAAAGTCTGGCTTATCAAGCCGGCTACCGACCGCAGAGACGGAGAAACGGTTGTCCGCTCGCGCATAGGTCTGTCCGCCGAGGCAAATGCGGTTTCGTCGGATGTCAATCTGCTCGAAGAATTTGCCGCATTTCACAGCGACTGCGATGTCGTAATTGTCGACGAATGTCAGTTTCTCGAGCCGCATCAGGTAGACGAGCTCCGTGCTCTTGTCGATATTTCGGACATTCCGGTGCTCTGTTTCGGGCTCAGAACCGATTTTCGCACAAAACTTTTCCCCGGCAGTATGCGTCTTTTCGAGGTTGCCGATTCGATTACCGAAATAAAAACAATCTGCTCATGCGGTGCAAAAGCGATTGTCAATGCAAGATTCGATGAAAGCGGCAGGGTTCTGACCGAAGGCGCTCAGATTATGCTCGGCGGAAACGACAGCTACACGGCAATGTGTCACAAATGCTGGCAGAGACTTATCTCGGAGCAGCAGAGTGATAAAAACGAAAGCGAAAAGGAGAATTGATATGATAGAAGGATATACTTCGGAAGAGCTGAAAAATATTCTGTCAAAGGTCGATCACACACTTTTGGCGCCCGATGCATCATGGGAACAGATTAAAACAATCTGCGATGACGGCATGAAATATTCGGTGGCATCGGTATGCATACCCGCATCCTATGTAAAGGATGCTAAGGCATATGTCGGAGAAAGGCTGAAAGTCTGCACGGTCATTGGATTCCCGTGCGGCTATTCGCTGACCGAAATAAAGGCAGCCGAGGCGGCGGCGGCGCTTCGCGACGGTGCCGACGAAATCGACATGGTAATCAACATCGGTTGGCTCAAAGACAAAAAATACGGCGACATACTCGATGAAATAAAAGCGGTAAAAAAAGCATGCGGCAGTCATATTCTCAAGGTTATAATCGAGACCTGTCTTTTGACCGAGGACGAAAAAATAAAGATGTGCGAAATCGTTTCGGCGTCGGGAGCGGATTTTATCAAAACGTCGACCGGATTTTCAAAAGGCGGTGCGACATTCGGCGACATCGCGCTTTTCGCGGCGCATATTTCGCCGAATCTTAAAATCAAGGCCGCAGGAGGAATTTCATCGCTTGAAGATGCGGTAAAGTTCATACAGCTCGGTGCATCAAGGCTCGGAACAAGCCGTATCGTCGGAATCGTCAAAAAAAGCGAGAGCGAAACCAAAGCATAATTTCGAAAATCATTTTCCGATAAATCAAAAAATAATCGGAAATTAAATCCAGAAAGGAATGGTCATAAATATGTCAAATTACCCTACCCCACACATCGATGCGAAGCCGGAGGATTTTGCGCGTACCGTTCTGATGCCCGGAGATCCGCTTCGTTCGGAATTTATTGCGAAGAACTTTCTTGAAAATCCGCGCCTTGTCAACAATGTACGCGGTGTTCAGGGCTATACCGGAAGCTATCACGGAGTGCCGGTCAGCGTTATGGCAAGCGGAATGGGAATTCCGTCAATAGGCATATATTCATATGAACTTTTCAATTTCTTCGGAGTCGAAAACATTATCCGTGTCGGCTCGGCGGGAGGAATGTCAAAAGATGTAAAGGTGCGCGACATCGTTATCGGGATGGGCGCATGCACCGATTCGGCATATGCGTCACAGTTTCATCTGCCCGGCACATTCGCGCCGATAGCCGACTACACAATGCTGTCGACCTGTGTCGACTGTGCGAAGAAGCTCGGCATATTTGACCGCACCCACATCGGAAACGTACTGTCATCCGACTGCTTTTACGGCGACGGTGCGGGGCTGCCCGACTACATGCAGTCATCGGCACTCTGGGGAAAGATGGGCGTACTTGCGGTTGAAATGGAATCGGCGGCTCTGTACATGAATGCGGCGCGTTCGGGACACCGCGCGCTCGGCATCTTTACGGTTTCCGACCATCTGCTTACGGGTGAGGCGACCACGGCGGAAGAGCGCCGTTCGACATTCACCGACATGATGAAGCTTGCGCTTGAAACGGCGGTTGTTCTCGACAAAATCCCGCTTGAAAAATAAGCGAAAGCGGATTCAACTGTAAAATCGTACGATATTTATTTGAGCCGCCGTCGGCGGCACGGGGTGTTAATATGAAACGCGTATTTCTTATAGTTCTTGACAGTGTCGGAGCAGGTGAGGCTCCCGATGCGGCGGCATTCGGCGATGTCGGCGCGCATACTCTCGGTTCGGTATCCAAATCGCCGAAACTCGATATACCGAATCTTATTGCCGCAGGGCTCGGCAACATAGTGGGGCTTGACTTTCTGGGAACAACCGACAGTCAATATGCCGCAGTTGCGAAAATGGCCGAGAAATCGGCGGGAAAAGACACGACAATAGGTCACTGGGAGATTGCGGGACTGATATCCGAAAAGCCTCTTCCGACATACAAAAACGGTTTCCCGCCCGAAATCATCGAGAAATTCGAAAATGCGATCAGAAGAAAAATCCTCTGCAAT
>CAZHPU010000107.1:0-5846 GCA_964534435.1 uncultured Lachnospiraceae bacterium
TGGCGTTTTCCATCTGAACACGGACATTTTCAAGCTGTTCACGGCAGGCGTTCAGTCTGTCCCCGAAAGTACCGAGCGTATTGTCCAATCGTTGAATATTGCCGAAGATATCCGTGCCAAGTGCCGTCGTGTGGCTGAGTGCTCCCTTTACCGCTATGCAGTTGTTGTTCTATAAAACATGACGAGGTCGACTATTCTCTAACAATTTCTCAATATCACCCGAAGTTTCGTTTTTTCTGATCCTTGGGAGTCAAAAAATACATAAATGATTGTGTGCCATTGGATCGACCTCCAAGGAATAGCACCACATATGAAATGCTCATACATTGGAAAGCATTCTGCCAATACTTGTGAGACTTCATCTCTTGTAGCTCCGAACAAATCATCCATATAACAACGTAGATAAGATAGTGGCGTGATGCAAACATATATTCGATTTTGCTCACTCGTATCGTCGGTCTGTTGCATATTCCAAAGAGATGATACATCCTTGAATGCTTGAATATCCTCTTCACGAAGTGCATCCAACAAGCAATCCATAATAGCTTGGAACACAGGATGATCGCGGCGGCAGGGTTGATACGGTGTGCTTTGCAAAATCTGCTCTGTAACCGCCGAGTCCTTCACCCAGAGATACAATTGCATCTGCGGGAACATGTCAAGATTTCCGTACGCAAACATTGCAAAAGCTTCAATCCCTACCCTTTCTTTTAGATAACAATAAATTTTCAGGGCACATGGTAGGAGTTGATATGAGCGAGACAGTTGTCCAGGCCAGCCGAAATCGATATTGGACATTTTAATCAAGCAGGGCGCTTTCTGTAGTAATGTTTTTCCAACAGTCTTTTTTGATACGGTTATTCATGCGCTTCTCTTAGCAAACATACTTTATCCTCATCACTAAATTTATTCCATACTTGATATTGTGGGGAATAGGGCCAGGTGCCCAACACCCCCCAAGGATCATCGGCGTGTAAGAATTTTTGTATGTTCGCAGCAATTGTATCTAGACGAGCAAGTGAAAGAAAGTGATCGTATTCTTTTTGTGTGTCAAAAACAATATAATGTGTCGCCAAATATGGGGGGGACTTCATAAATCCCATGTAGACTTTGGCATTACATCCAGAAACTTGGCGGATATACTTACCTACCGATGTGACCTTGTCGGAGAGCATATGATACAACGACAGACGGTCGAGACTTTCAACTTTCACGACAAAGTTCCTTCGGGGAGGATGAACTGGCAGAAGAATTTTTCCCATATCCCATTTCCAATGGGGAGTGTTTGCAAGGCCGTAATAAGCCAATTCTTCTTGGGAATACACACGTTTATATGACCATTGTAATCCGATGGATTGGACAGTTTTCCAAAAAATCGCTTCAATATTATCGTGAAATTTACATACTGCTTGTATGACCTGCAATGATGATTCCCGCACAAAGAGAGTTACCAACACTTCATCGACAAAGTCATTTGTTGGTTTTCCCTCGTAGAATGTATTAAATTCGCCTGTTTGTATATAGCAAGCGACAATCTCTACATCCATTTCCTTTCTCACACACTTAATAAATGCTTCTGAAAAAACTGATTGCGAAATATGACCGCTCTTTATGATGTAAAGAATATCGCTGTTTGTTGATAAGCTTCGATCGTCCATGTTAATGCCTCCTATGGAGTGGTGCTAAAAAACCACAATCCCAAAGAACTGCTATATTTTAGATATGCTGTTCCCCACATATCATTGTAGTAATTCAAAAGATATGAATACTCCATATGCAATGAGGAGGTAATTGGCGCAGTTGTTGGATTACTACAAAAGTAGAAAGTACAATTGCTATCTATACACCGTTGCAAATATCGAATATTAACAGATCGAACAAAATCGGATCCGTACTTATTATAGTATTTATCATAATCTGGCGAATAAAAATAACGATATTCCCTGTCTTGAGCCTCCTTATAGTAGTATTTACCACCGTATCCATTCGAACCCAACATTACGTTAGAACTGTTTTCGTTATGTTCCCACTTCTTTGACAAATCGTATGTCAAATCGTCGTAACCATTGCAGGCCGAACCACTATTTACAGGATCTAATTGGCTAGCCATGCTAAAAGCACAAAAGCTTACGATTTCTTTTAAATAACCAAAATATTGAATTCGAAGTGAAGTAAGGTACTTTTCGTTATACCGCCCTTCATACCCCAAAAAGCATTCGTTAAATAACGCAGCCGCCATGTTTTCGTCTGAACAAGTTATATCCAGCTCTTGTTCTAAAATGTTTTTAATTTCAGATCTTGTTGGTTGTTCTTCAATAGGAAGTGTATAATAATCTCTAAGTCCGTAAAGTATTTCCACCTTTGTTTCAAATGCATTTGGGAGACCGCTTGTCCATAAGTTAAGGTACGATGAGAGGCAATATAGATATTGAATTTCATTGTAGGTTAACTCTTCAAGCATTTGCGTATGAATATCCATTATTTTAACTTCATACATAAATGCTATGCCCGAGTTGTTAACAGTAGCATATACAAAAGTATAGCCTGAATTCACCCCGGAAACTACACCGGACGAGCTAACAGTTGCAATCGACGGATCCATTGTATGCCATGTAACATTGGATAATCCCTCATGATTATTCCATTGCAATGCTCCAACATCATATGTACAGTTCATGAGGCATTCTATAGTTTCTATATCAGCAAAAACAAATATATAAAATGTCCTTGTAATTCCCGTCAATTTATGTGTGGCTCTTACTGTCGCAATACCCGTTGCCAAACCTGTAAACTCTTTGGTAGCTTCATTATATGTAATATATTGATTGCCAGATACAATAGTATAATCAAAGTCTGTAAGGGATGACCAATATGCGTTACTTGGATGTTTCTTGATCGAGATGCTTTTGATTTCACCAACATCCAAGGCCATATCGTTAAATGTTACACCATAGCCAAGCTCAACATAATTATTTTCGTTGACAATGCGCCAAGTTTGTTTGCTGTAGCCAACAGTATCTTTTTGATACAATGGATACAAACAAATCGAGGAAGGATTGGCTCTTTGATCTAAACCATACAGATAATATCCACTTGTCTTACTTCGAATCAAATATTTACCATTACTGTATGGATCTTTTTTAATATACCATTTGTAATTATCAGGGATTGTTTCCGAAAGATTGCTATAAACCTTCACCCCGCTACCGCTGGAATTGCTTGTAGGCGCAAGATAAAAATGAGGTATATCGGAACGTTGAATTGAACAATATCCATCGCCCAAATTCACAATTTGCCATTTTACTGTCTCATCACCAAGGGAAGAAATTTTACCACTCATACAATTTGCTACATTGCGAGTCCTGTGCAAGTACCTGCCTGTATAATTGTTCGAAAGATAGTAATTACCTGTTTCCAATGTCGAGCGGAATTGTTGTGTACTAATTACATTATCGTCGCCATCGTAAATGTGCCATTGCTGAAACCAATCATTATCGGAGCGCGTTTGAACAAATATATTGCCTTCAGATGTGGATAATCTACCAGTATTTGTTCCATCATCATAGCCATACGCCGTCAAAGCCAAGGACATATTCGCTCGTGGAACAATTTTAAAAGCATCACAATCAACAGGTACAATCAGCCATTCTTGTGCGATAGAATCAGTCGCCGAATATAGCCGCACATTTCTGCCACTATATAGCTCACCTGTACCTCGTTGAATGCTAACGACTTTATCGCTCCCAGAAGAAGAGCACATCGACCGCAGTAAATAACCACCAGTTGATGCAACATATTCCAATTTAAACTTCTGAGTAGTTGTAGCAATATCCTCGTCGTTCCAAACCTGATATATATTAGAATCATTAGCTGGTGTCGTACCATTCACAGTCATATACGAGTAGCTACAACAATTTTGAAATGAATATACCTCACCATCCAATATTCCAGCAGGAAGTGTATATCCATACTTTACGGTAAATACAGGTCGGCTGGCGGGGGTGGTATAATCCGAACTAAAGAAGGGGTAGGTGAATGTCGTATCTCCACTAGTTGCATATCCAATGATAAAGTCGCCATGATAATCATAGCCATATTCTTTATCAAATTCTTTATCGCCATACATTTCATAAATATGAGACGATACATCAAATGTGACTGTAGTTAAACCCTCACTCAAATAACTATATGCGGTATAAGTAAAAAAATCTCCAGTTGTTAGGCTGTAATCATATTCATCCAGTTCCAAGCCAGAATCATAATAACTGGCCTTTAAAGCCACATCGCTAAAAGGAGTATATTGGGCGGTTAAAGTCAACTTAGCGCTAATAATTGGCATGGCTTCATCAATTACCGGCAACTTTGTTATTCTAACAACAGCATTTCTTTTATTATTTCCATTAGCGGTAATATACAAATACTGTTCGTCGATGTGATTTGTAGTCGAGTTCTCCTCTACATAGGTATCTTCGATATTCGAAACATAATCGTTTGTTGTAATGGATGGATCGAGCAAAATAGGATATGCCCGTTCCTCAGAGGTAAACCAAGCTACATCTGGCGTATAGGTAATGACCCAAGTACCGTCCGAGCGGGAGACTGTAGTTTCAATATCATTCAGTACGGCAAAATCAGCATCCGTCATATAGGGAATGCCTACATGGTAACACATTTTCCCATCATTGTCAAGGAAATCTACACTATTGTCTGCATGAAGTCTCGGGATCAAGTTAGGCGTTTCCACCTCCATGGAGAAGGAAATAATATCTGTGGGCTTTTTGATATAGATATCTTCTTCAATTTTGTTTCGGTAGGTTGTGTAAACAACGGAAACACCCTCATCGACACCAAAAAGATCGTCGTATCGAACTTTACCAGAAATGTTGGGTAGATTAAAGGTAGCCTCATCACGAAGAACATGAAGATTTTCGTTAGGTTGCTCAGCGTTGGAAGTAATAATCTCGGGACGCTTGGTTGTGCTAACCTGCATTTTTTGAGATTGGACAGGCTTTTGTGCCATGCTGCCAACATTGCTATCCATCTTAATGGTTCCTGCTTTTTTATTGGCAGAAAGTGTCCAAGAAAGGCTATGCTCGCCTTTGTCCATGCGCATGAGATGCCCGTCACCAACACTGGAAGGAATGGAAATACCAAAGTCGCCATTATGGGTTGTATAATCTCCTGCGGTTGTCTGCACGGGACGGTTATCCACATCTACCCACTCATCGTGATCATCTTTGTAATGGATAGCTTCGGCATAGGATGCAACCACATAGGTTCCGTCAGAACAAATGTAGTGTTTTTCAAATTCACCGCGCTTAGTGGTATCTTCTTGAACAATGAATATGTTATCACTTTCATTCGTTGTTTCTGTTGTGAAGTTTTGGTCAAAAATTACCTGATTATCATCCTGAGATGAAGTGACGGTTTCTGCTATTACTGATACTGGCAGAGATGAAAATGCCAACACAAGCGCAAGCAGAGTGGAAAGAATTCGGATAGGTTGATGTTTCATGTTTTCCCCTTTCTACATTATTTGAATTTGATGTTTGTGGCGATCACAAAAACTGTATCGCAGATTTCGGCTTCGGTCGGTGCGAAATAGTCATAGTCCACCTTTTTGATTCGATTCGCCTCTGCTCGTCTTCGCAGATTTGCAGGCAACGAACTACCGGTTCGGCGGCTTACTTTTAACCAGTGTCGCCAGTTTGCCGTCGATTACGAGCGAAACAAGTTATTGATGATGAATACGAAGAAGTGTATATGGGCTGGAATTGGTATTATCTTTTTTAGGCATTGCCGCGCAAAGACAATTCTCTTGAAATTTGTTGAAAAAAGTGATACAA
>CAZHPU010000108.1:0-5832 GCA_964534435.1 uncultured Lachnospiraceae bacterium
CTTCAAGGGCGCGGTAGAGATTGAATCGAGGCGGGGATGCGTCGACGGGGTTGACTTGACGAAGCTGTATTGACACAATTTGCAACTTATAAGTTGCAAATTGAAAATCCATTTCTTATATTTGCATCATAATGAAATTCATACGAGTCATACCGGACTATAACCACCTCTGGGCGTTAAGAGTAGATGAGAAAGAGACGGACGAGCTTTCGATGCTTTTCCGCCAGTGGAACAATCTCAACTACCTTCTTGACTTCTTCCTTGCCAACATGGATGATTTGCGGGGATTCTTCAAGATAGAAAAGGTCAGCGATGCCGTCAGGGATACAATGGAAGATGCGGAGGAACTCCAGCGGCTCATCCTCGACTTCCCCTACACCGAACAGCTCGACGGTCTTTTCCATCCGCTCAGCCTTGAGGACAGCCGAGCACGCGAGCTGACCCGTGAAAAGGCAAGGAACTGGGACCGGAAACGGCATCCGAGCTGGCTCCGCGTCTATGCCATCCGCATTGAACCGAATGTCTATGTCGTAACGGGCGGTGCCATCAAGCTTACCGCCACGATGCAGGAACGGGAACATACGCAAAAGGAGCTCGACAAGCTGAACGCCTGCCGTGACTTCCTGAAACGGAACGGCGTATTCGACCAGGACAGCTTCGTTGAATTTTTCGAAGAGACGTAATTATGAGAAAAAAGACATTGGACTTTCTGGAGGCTCATCAGAGCGCGAAGCCTTCCACATTCGTAGAAGATGCCAAATGGCGTCAGGAGAACGAGTCGTGGCTCAAATGGTCGCGCGCATTGGCGCTGACCATCATAGACTACATGCAGGAAAACGGACTGACCCGCTCCGATATTGCCGACAGGCTCGGCGTCTCTCCGCAATACGTCAGCAGGATACTCTCGGGCAACACGAACTTCTCCTTCAAGAGCGTTGCCGAAATAGAACGGAAGCTCGGCATCTCCTGCATGAAGACGATGATTATGAACTGACACGCAGATTTTTCTTAATGACGCTCACCCGTCGGGACCCTCCCCGGCGGGCTTTCCTTTTTCCTTCTTCCCTCGCTCTCCCCTTCCGGACGGGGGCTTCTCTGCAAAGGTAGCGCAGCCCCGCACGCTCCGCACCCGGAGCGCCGCACGCTCCCCCGCTTCCGGGGAAATGGGACACGCCTTCTTCGGCGCATCAATTTCCCCGACACCCGCGCGCCCGGAGCTTCGCCGCGTGAGGCAGCGCTCTGTCCCCGCATCGAAGTCCCGCCCGGGAAAGGGAGCGGGAAGAAACATATTTTTTTTCTGAATCAAATTTTCTATTTCAATATGGCTTACAGAGAAATCAGACCTGCCACCCACGAGGAGTGGCTTGCCGAGCGGGCGAAGGGCGTCGGCTCGTCCGACGCCGGAACGCTTATGGGCACGAGCCCTTTCAAGACCCCCTACGGACTGTGGCTTCTCAAGCGCGGGATGGCCGAACCCGTGAAGGAGAGCGACGCGATGTTCAACGGGCATATCCTCGAACCCGCCACGGCCGAGTGGTTCGCCGCGAAGACGGGCGCGATAATAGACTATTCGAGCGAAGGCGACTGGATAGCCGCCGACACCGAGCACGACTGGAGGAGGGTCTCCCCGGACCGTCTCTACTGGGAGGCCGGAACGCCCGAGAGCGAGCGCACGAGGGAGAACTCCCTGGTGCTCGAACTGAAGTCCACCTCGACCATCATAGACGCTGACGAGATACCCCTTCACTGGTACTGCCAGGTGCAGTACCAGCTGGGCGTGCTGGGCAAGAAGCGCGGCTCGATCTGCTGGATAAGCGGCTCCCCGACCCTTCACTTCGGCTGGGCCCCGATAGAGTTCAACCCCGCGTTCTACAGGGTCCTGACGGAGAAGATTGACCACTTCTGGCTCGACTGCGTGAACGGAGAGGAGGTGCCGCCGGACGTGAACGCCGACGACACCCTCAGGCGCTTCCCCGTGGCGGCCTCCGGTGTGACCGCCGAGGCGGACTCTTCCGCGTTCGAGGCGTGGGAGAGCCTGTCGAAGGTAAGACGGCAGCTCAAGGAGCTGGAGGGACGGGAGGCCGAGCTTCTCGACACCCTGAAGATGGCCACGGGCGAGGCCGAGGCGCTCACCTACGCCGACCGCTCCACGGGGGAGGTCCGCACGCTCGCGACGTGGAAGAGCAGCATGAAGGAGACCGTCGACTGGGAGAGGCTGCACGGCGCCCTGCCGGACATCTGGAACAGGTACCGCAGGGAGCAGACCGAGGTGTCCTTCGACCCGAAGGCCCTGAAGAAGGACTGCCCGGACATCTACGCGCAGTACGCTTCCAGGTCGCCGTCCTGCCGCAAGTTCCTCGTGAAGTAGGGAGGAATTTTCCTAAAATGTTTTGGATAATGTCGGGAAATTTTTATCTTTGAGGCAATTGATTAACTAAAAACATTTTTCATCATGGCAGACAGACAGCTTCTGGTCGGCAGCATCGACCTCAGCGTCCTCAAGGGCGTACACATCGTCAAGGGTTCCGACGGAAAGGAATCCGTGGTCATCCCTATCGAGGATAACCCCACGATCTTCATCGGAAGGGCCGAGAAGGGCGGCCACATCTACATGGACATCGAGATCCGCGAGAGTCCGAAGAACGACTACGGCCACAGCCACTTCATCAAGGTGGGCGTGGGCAAGAAAAGACGCGAGACCCTCTCCCAGGAGGAGCTCCGCGAGGCGACCCCGATCGTGGGCAACCTGCGCGAGGTGGGTCGCAAAAAGGACGAGGGCGACATGCCCGAGGATCTGTAGAAAAGAAGAAAAACTATTGCTTGTAGCGCGATAACTACAGCATTGGTTTGCTCATAATATCTATAAGTTTGAGGGAGATAGGGCGCAAAGCGGAAACGCTTTCATCATGGGTCATAAGAGTTGCCGAAAGGCACGGCGGGCGCCTGCCGTCCCAAGATAACTGAAGAGGCCGGAGCGACGTGAGTCGTCCCGGCTTCTTTTTTCCCTTTTCCGGAGAGCGGATTCCTTCGTATCTTGCCTCCCCGTGCCGCCCCGCGAACGGCGGAACCAAAGGAAATACTTCCCCCCGTAACCCGATTGCTGCCATCATATGGAAAAACGGAAGAGTCTTCAAAGCGCGGCCCTTCTCCGATTCCTCCGGCGCAGAACCCGCTCTCCGGGGCGCCGCTGAAGGAAAACCGCAACCCCGCAACGTTTCTCGAACGTTGACAATTAATTATCCTTTTGGAAAATAGTCTGATAATTTATTATCTTTGCCACTGAAACAAACGCAATGAAAACCATCAAAACCAGAAAAAATATGAAACGCTCAAATCACAGCTCAGGATTTGAGAGTCTCTCAGAGGCCCTCGAATCCGCATTGGTGTTGGACAACGGCATCGGCGCCGCCCTGCGCTACCTCTCCGGGGAGGAAGGGCACACCGTCGTGCGTAACTCCCTCAATCTCTGCCACGAACGCCTTCAGCAGGCGCTCTTCGACCTTGAGAAGGTCCGCGGGAAGAGAGTCTCCATAAAGGACTGCTCCGCTCGCACCTCCGACCTCAGGGAAAGGCTCGAAGCGATCGTCGAAGACGAGGGCCTTATGGGCAGCCTCACGCAGGCCGAAGCGAACCTCCTGAGGGAAGCCTTCGTCTGCGTCGAGGACGCCGAGGCCGCAATCGGCGGACTTGTCGAGGAGGGTTTCGTCAGCGAGTAGACGGCGCCGATGGACAGGATGCTCACGTTGTCCGAAGGGAAGGCCGCAAGGGCGCTCACACCGCTCATGCGGCAGCATCCTTTCTCCCGTGTCAAGGAGTCCCCGCCTCCGGGCGGAGGGCTCCTTTTCTGATGTCCGGGAAGCACGCCGCTTCGCAGCAGGGCCGCCCGCCGCGACAACGAACGGTCAGGAAGCCCTGTGATCGGGGAAATCGGAAGCCTTCGCGGAGCGCAAGGGTTCCCCTTCCCCTGAAAAGGCGCCCGCTCTGCAAATTTGGGGCGGGTCGGCGGTCGTCAAGGGCGCAGGACGGCGGTCCTGCGGGGCGCTCCCTCCAGGGAGGGGCCGTCCACGGAAAAATAGGACACTCGCTGCGCTCGCATCGATTTTTCCTCCCTGCCCTTGCCTTAGCCGCCTGTCTCCCGCTCCCCTTTGCAGCATCGCAGACGCCCCTTCAAGGGAAGGAAAGCCCTGTATAAATAATAAAATATTAATCTTAAAATTTTTATATTATGAGAAAAACCAATTTCTTGATGATGGTTCTCGCGACAGCGATGACTCTCTCCGCAATCTCCTGCGAAAAGGAGCCTCAGCCAACTCAGAGCAGCTCTTTCGAGCCCCTTTCCTGGACCCTTAACCAGTCCGAAATCACACTCCTTCCGGGTGAAGCGACCAAGGTCTACGGCACCGTCGCCTGGTCGAACGGCCAGACCGACAGCGACATCGAAGCCGTCAACCTCAATTCCGAAAACGCGTCCGTATGGACCTACGGCGGCTGGACAATGGTCGGCATGACCCCGGGCACAAGCACCGTGAAGGCCAACGTCAGGATGGGAGGCTCAGGCTGGACAGGATACAAGGAATTCTACCAGGACGTGAAGGTGAACGTCGTCAATCCGGACAAGCCGATAGTCTCCCTTGAAATTTCCCCGGCAAGCGCCACAATCAAGAGCGGAGAGGAAATCAACTTCAAGATCTACGCGGTCTATGAGGACTCCCGCAGGGAAATCGCCCCTATCGCCTGCAGCTTCGACGTCAGAGACGACGGCACGCAGCACGTCTCCTACACCTTCAAGGACAACAAGGCGACGGTAGGCGCATCGCAGGGCAAGGGCGAGACCTTTATCAAGGTGACTTACGCCGAGAACGGCAAGACCGTCGAGGCGAGCTCCACCATAGAATCTGTCCTTTAGACAATCGTCAGAAAAAGAAAGTCGGGCCTTTCGTGCCCGACTTTTTTTATTTATCTTTGTAATCAATACAATAGATATAATGAGCAAAAAAGAGATTGAAAATAGAATAGAGTATTTCTACTGCTGTCTGGGGGCATTTGCTTCCCGGCATTGCATCAGCAATGCCGAGGCATACCGCTACCTCAAGTCTTTCAAGGGGCTTGACTTCATAGACAAGTTCTACGAAGTGGAACATACCCAATCCATTGAAGACTCTGTAGAGGACATGGCCATCGTTTGCAGAAAAAATGGAGGAACTCTGTCATGATTCTTTATCACGGCTCGAACGGGAGAATAGAACAGATAGACCTTGCTAAAGGCAGAATCGCTAAAGACTTTGGCAAGGGATTCTATCTCAGCCCAAGCCTTCAAAATGCCAAGGACTGGGCAGAAAGGGTGGCCCAACGCGAAGAGTCGGGCGTCCCGACGGTCACGACGTTTGAACTCGACGAAAGGGAGCTTGATTCCAAAGACCTTAAAGTCAAGATCTTTGAAAGTTATAATCTTGAATGGATTGACTTCATACTTTTGAACCGGCAGAACAGAACCGCGGTCAACCTTCACGACTATGATATCGTCATAGGTCCCATTGCCGATGATTCCGTAGGAACTCAACTATTTCAGTTCAATCGTGGTTATATCGACAAGAATACCCTCATTCAGAGGATGAAAGGAAACAAGCCGAAGTTCATCC
This sequence comes from uncultured Lachnospiraceae bacterium, assembly GCA_964534435.1. Classification (GTDB taxonomy): domain Bacteria; phylum Bacillota; class Clostridia; order Oscillospirales; family CAG-272; genus CAKSQF01. The sequence goes on from CAZHPU010000108.1 coordinate 5,640, forward strand.
AATATTTCTTCGCCACAGAAAAGGCTGTCAACAAACTCGTTCTCAAAGATGAATAATCAGGATATTCAGTTTTGCATTGAAAGCATCAGTAACGAAGTCACGCTGATGCTGATGAAGGAGTACGGATGGGATATCCGTGAGGCGATGGATAAGTTTCTGCTTTCAGACACTTATCGCAAGCTCGAGAATCCCA
>CAZHPU010000109.1:0-5786 GCA_964534435.1 uncultured Lachnospiraceae bacterium
TGGAAATTTAACCCTGAAAATGCAAAAGACAGATGTGTGATTTCGGTAATAAACGGCGTTGTCAGAGCAGTGTACAAAGTTGAAAAATGGGTAGAAAACGAAAGTAATCCCGAAAGATACGAGTTTATCGGAAAGCCCGCAGATAAAGATATTGAAAAGCTGTTCATAAATAAGCGAATCCCCGCCGTATATGTAAATCAGGGCGCCGCAAATCCCGTTCAGTACAGTAAATAAAGCGCCATAACCGAAAATCACCGAGCCAAACGGCTCGGTGATTTGCATATATTATGTTTCTCAGTTATCGAAATAGAATGCCTTGCCGGTTTGCGAGGATACGTAGATTCCTTCGAGGATTCTCGTTACGCAGTATGCCTGTTCGGGCAGAACGCAGGGGTTCGTGCGGTTGATAACCGCGTTTATCCACTGTCTTGCCTCGGCAACCTGCGGCTCTTCGTTCGCGTGGCCCTCATAGAATGCCGCGCCGCCGGTTGTCATATCGACCTTGTTCAGGAAGAGACGGCCGTTCTTGACACCGTTGAAGCGGAGTCCGTCTTTCATATCCGCGCCGCCGAGCGTGCCGCAGAGCGTGGTGACCGCTTCAATCGGGTTTGCGTAGTTCAGCGCCCATGACGACTCAACGAGAACGGTCGCGCCGTTTTCCATAACGACAAGTCCGAACGCCGAATCCTCGACGGTCATCTTGTCGGGATCCCACGGGCCCCATCCGTTGCCCTGAAGGTCAACAGGCAGTTTGCCGAGCTTGTGATAGGTTGTTCCTATGCACATTTTGGGTTTATAATTGTTCATCATCCAAAGGGTAAGGTCAAGCGAGTGTGTGCCGATATCGATAAGCGATCCGCCGCCCTGCTCATATTCGTTCAGGAAAACGCCCCATGTCGGTACCTGACGGCGTCTGATTGCGGTTGCTTTCGCATAGTAGATTTCACCGAGTGTGCCTGCCTCGACTTCATGTTTCAGATACTGCGAGTCGGCTCTCTGACGGCTCTGATAGCCTATTGTGAGCAGTCTGCCCGTGCGTTTTGCGGCATCGACCATCTTCTTTGCCTCGGCGGAGTTGATTGCCATCGGCTTTTCGCACATAACGTCTTTGCCCGCTTCGAGCGCGTCAACCGTTATAAAGCTGTGCGAACGGTTCGGGGTGCATACGTGAACGACGTTTATCGATTTGTCCTCGAGCAGTTCTTTGTAATTTGTATAAACTTTTGCATCGGGTGTGCCGTATTTCTGTTTTGCGGCAACAGCTCTCTCCTCGATAAGATCGCAGAATGCGACCATTTCGACATTGTCAAGCTGATGAAGGGAAGGCATATGTTTGCCGTTGGCAATTCCTCCGCATCCGATAATTCCTATTCTGACCTTTTCCATTGTTTGTCCTCTCTTTCGATGAAAATATTTTATTTTAACGGCAGATGCCGTATAATTTCATATAAATTCTCTATTCGGACAGCAGCTTTGCGAGCATCGGATCAACCCCGAAAAACTCGGCCGTTTTTCGGTATTCATCCGCCGCCTCTTTGCTTTCTCTGCCGGTATAGACGGCGCGTATCATAACGTTTTTCGGAGTTTCGTCGGGATCTATCAGCTCTATCGCTTCGGCTTTGTAACCTTTTGCTTCGAGCATAAGCGTTCGCATCGAGTCGGTGAGTGCGTCGGCGAATTTCTGTTTCAGTATCGAATGTTTCATAATCGGCGACAGCGGCGTGTCTCCGAGTTGGTGGAACATTTCGTGATGACAGCATGGTGTCGACAGTATCAGCTTCGCTTTGTGCTTTATCGCATAGGCAAGTACGATATCGGTTGCGATATCGCAGGCGTGAAGCGAGATTACAAGATCGACATCTGCCATCGGATCGAAATCGGCTATGTCGCCGCAGATGAAATGCAGACCGCCCAGCCCGAGCTTTTCGGCGGCATCGGCACAGTATGAAATTACGTCCGATTTGAGATCGACGCCGTACATCGTAACCTCTCTGCCTTTGACCTTTTCAAGATAAAGGTAGACGGCAAAGGTGAGATAACTCTTTCCGCAGCATAAATCGCAGACGGTCAGTCTTCCGCTTTGCGGAAGTTTGCCGTAAACATCGTCGAGAAGCTCGACAAATCGGTTAAGCTGACGGTATTTTGATCTTTTTTTGTCGAAAACGTTGCCGTCTTTGTCGCAGACGCCGAGAATCGAGAGAAAATCCGAATATTTCGCCGAATCGATTATATATTTTTTCTCTCTGTCGTGTGCGGCGGCGACCGTCGGTATTTTGCCGACCGCCTTCGATTTTGTAATCAGCAGTTTGCCCTTGGATGAAAAGCGTATCTGCAATTCTTTTGCGGCGCAGACTATGTTTGTCTGCCCGAATTCGTTTGCCGCCGCATCGGTAACCGCATCGGCAATCTCCGACAGGGCGATGTTTCGGTGATTTACCTTGTTGTCGGCGGTGAATGTCTCAATCTGCAGAAATCTTTTGCCGTCCGGTCTGTCAACCGTCCTCGCACGCGCACGCAAAATGTTTTTGTCACGCGGTTTGCTGAATGTAATTTTTATGGGTTCGTCCGTGTTTTCGGTTATGCCTTGAACGGCATCCGATATTTTACGATAATCTTCCGCCGACAGCGCCATACCGATATCCTCCGCATAATTTTCTCATAACTATTATACAATATTTGCGGCTCTTTTCAAGCTTTTTTTGCTTTTTTTTCGAAATTTCTTGAAAAGGCGACAAAAAAATATTATAATAAACCGACACAGAGGATAAACTCATTAACCGAAGGACAGGTAGAACAGATGGCCGAAACAGAGGGCAGAATAATCAGGGGAGTCGGCGGACTTTATTTTGTCGATACCGAGAAAAAAGTCATAGAATGCCGTGCGCGCGGCAAATTCCGACACGGAAACGAATCTCCGCAGGTCGGCGACTTTGTGATTGTCGAAACGGCGGAGCAGGGCGAAAATGTGATAAAAGAAATTTTGCCGAGAAAAAATCTGCTTATACGGCCCGCAATGTCGAATCTCGATGATTTGTTTGCGGTTATCCCTTCCGCATCTCCATCCCCCGATCTTCCGACAGTCGATAAGCTGACGGCGATTGCCGTGCATAATAAAATCAGCGTCTGCTGTGTGATCGGTAAATGCCGACTTGATGAAAAAAACACCGAAAGAATAAGCGAAATTTACAAAAAAAGCGGTATGCGCCTTTTCGTAACCGATTCTGTAACGGGTGACGGCATAGACGAACTGCGCGATTTTATTCTCGCAAGAGGCGAAAAGCGCGTTGCGGCATTTGCGGGTGCATCGGGTGTCGGCAAGTCAACATTGCTGAATGCTCTTTTCCCCGATTTGTCGCTTGCGACCGGCAGTGTCAGCGAAAGAACCGAACGCGGACGGCATACGACACGGAAAGTCGAGCTGTTCGCAAAAGGGGGCGGTTATATTGCCGATACGCCCGGATTTACGATGCTTGATTTTAAGCAGTTCGATTTTATGTCAAAAGAGGATCTTCCGTATGCCTTCCCCGAATTTCTTCCCTATCTCGGCAAATGCAGATATCGGAAATGCACTCACACCAAAGAGGAAGGATGCGCGATACTCGAAGCGATTGATGACGGAATAATCGCGCCCGAACGACATAAAAGCTACACCGACCTGTATCTCATACTGAAAGATAAACACGAATGGGATAAGAAACATTGAAAACAAAAATCAGGGGGATGCCTTTTGCATCCCTCTGATTTTTGTTTTTTATCCGAGATCGGGCGTGTCGGTAAATTCGATACATACCGAATCGGTCTTGTCAGATTCAAAGACTGTTATTTCGTTTTCTCCCTCTTTAAGGAAGGGCGCGGGCAGATAGAGTGTCTTTTGCGGCCCTGCGGTGTTGTAGTATCTTCCGAGATTGTTGCCGTTTACAACAACAAATCCTTTGGTGAAACCGTCAAGCCTTACAAAACTGTCGCACGGAGCTCCCGAAATAAAGAGCTTTCCTCTGAGAAAAGTCGGCCCCGATATGCTGTCTTCGACAATCGGAGAAAATTCAAGCGACGAAAGATCATCCATCGGCAGGGGATACTGCTCCCAGCCGAAATGATACTGACAGTCAAAGCGTACTCCCGAAATTCCCTTGCGGTCACGCAGCTTCGGTCCGTAATTCACACGTCCCATATTCTCGACGAGAATGTCGAGCTTTATCTTTTTGCCGCGGCAGCCGCCTATTCTCACTCTCTCACTGTCGGGTGTCGGCTTCGCGCGGTCATATACCGCGCGAAGCTCTCCGTCAACGAAAATCTGCGCACGGTCGTGGACTTTTTCGATTATCAGGGTTCTTATATCGTCCGAGCCGTTTACCTCGGTTCGGTAGAGCATATATCCGAACGCCTGCCCGAGTTCCTCCATGAATTCGGGAGCGGCGGTTTTGCACGGGGACGAAATCCGGTCGATGTTTTCAAACAGATTCGCTTTTTCGGTCAGCCTTAGCTTCCCGTATGCGCGTTTCGGCGTTTCACACGCCGTCGGCGGAATACCGCGCCCGGTTTTCTCTTTTATAATGTCGCGGATTTTGTAATAGGCTTCGGTTCTGTCGCCTGCCTCGGTAAGCAGGGCATTGTAGTCGTAGCTTGTCACAGTAGGCTGATAAAATCCGCCGTAATTCGCACCGTTTGTAAAACCGAAATTTGTTCCGCCGTGGAACATATAGAAGTTGACAGACGCACCGATGTCGAAAAAGTCGCGAAATTCGCCGCTTATTTCATCGGCGGTACGCGTATGATGCTCTTCAAACCAGTGGTCAAACCATCCGCACCAGTATTCGCCGCACATAAGCGGTGCATTCGGACGGAATTTTTTCATGATTTTGAACTGTTCTTTCGGTTTTGAACCGAAATTCGCCACCGAAAAATATTCGTCAAGCGTTCCGCCGTCAAGCATCAGCTCGCATGGGCCGTCCGATGTATAATACAGGCAGTCCATATCGCAGTCACGGTAGATTTTCGCAATCTCGCGCAGATAATTTTTATCGTTTCCGTAGCTTCCGTATTCGTTCTCAATCTGAAGCATGATGATGTTTCCGCCGTGACCGGCGGTAAGCTCGCGGAGCTGCGGCAGAAGAGCATGCAGATATCCGCCGAATTTCGACATAAACCGCTTGTCCGAACAGCGGAGCGGTATGTTTTCGTATCCGAGCAGCCAGGCGGGAAGTCCTCCGAAGTCCCATTCGGCGCAGATATACGGACCCGGACGCAGTATGACATTAAGTCCGAGCTCACCCGCAAGCTCTATGTAAGCTTTTACGTCAAGTCTGCCCGAAAAATCGAATTTTCCCTCGTTTTTCTCGTGCAGATTCCAGCAGGTATATGTCTCAACCGTATTAAAACCGCATTCGGCGAGTTTCAAAAGGCGGTCGCGCCAATATTCCCTCGGTATGCGGAAATAGTGCATCGCTCCCGATATGACAGTGTACGGCTTGCCGTCCATATAAAATTTGCCGTCGTTTATCGTAAGTTTTCCCATGTTCTTTGCGACCTTGCCTTTCTTTTTAGAAAGAAAAGGAGCCGCGAAGCTCCTTTATCTGTTTTTGCTCTTTTCCTTGTATTTTTGCATCTGACCGCGTATGACCGCAATCGCTATTACCGTGATTACAAACACCGCCGCGATGACTATTATCAGCCGTATCACAAACTTGTCGGTTATTATTTTTCTTGTTCTGTCATAATAATACGCACTCATGCTTTTTGAGATGTTTGCGCGAGTGACGAGATCGGCTATTCCGACTTCTTCTCCG
>CAZHPU010000110.1:0-391 GCA_964534435.1 uncultured Lachnospiraceae bacterium
TCATATTCCCTCTTTATTTACTCTACAGCTTCCGCAATTTTCGTTTCTCCATATAGCAATTCAAAGCGGTCAAAATCCAGTACGCCATTTCCCTCAAAAACAAAATAAATAGCATTGTCTCCATCCACGGAAAATTCATTGGAAAATTCGGTCCAGTTCCATTTTTTCTCATTGGCTTCCACATCTGCACATGTTACTGCGCATTCCGGTTTCAGTTCCAGACCTCCGTTATTTATAAAGTTTTCCTTCGGAATACAATACACATAAATCTTTCCCTTTGCTATTCCACGCAGCTCCAATCGTACCCGTTTTTTGCCCTCCATATGGAAGTATTTAAATCCAATAATATCTCCATTTTTAATGTTTGCAACATACTGGGCAGGATACTCCA
>CAZHPU010000110.1:401-5761 GCA_964534435.1 uncultured Lachnospiraceae bacterium
TAGCCAGTATGTTCCCCATATCATTCTCCGGATCCAGATCGTCCGTGTCCTGAGTGAGATAAGGATAATTCATCTCCATCAAATGGGGATTGGAATGTTTCGTTCCCTTGGCACCTGTGTGATGACAGCAGATATAAGCCGGATAAATACCATTTCCATCCAGTGCACCATGGTTTAATCCGCAGGATGTAACCTCTGTCTGAAGAATTTTTCCATCCTCTTGAATTTCTATTTTCTCAGCACACCCCTGTCTGCTGAAGTTCGTCCGATTGGTCTGACGATGGTAGAAAACATACCACTGTCCATTAACATACTCGATACTTCCATGGGTGTTTCCATAAGGATTCACAGCCTGCTCTTCTGTTCTTCCGTGAAGGAAAACATCCCCAATATCCACGATTGTTCCGCCAAAACTGAATTCCCCATCAGGTCTGCTGCTGGTTGCATAACATAACTCGTGACTTTGCACAGAAGAATAGATCATGTAATAAACTTCACCTATTTTTCTGATCGAGCTTGCTTCAAAAAACTCATGTCCTTCAAATCCTGTCCCCTTACTATGACGAATATCCGGTAGGAAACATCTTGGTTCGGATGCCAATGTAACCATGTCTTTTTCAAGCGTCATCACCTGTGCCTGTTTCTTTTCATCATACTGATCCTGAAACATAGACGCTTGTCCGGAATAGAGATAAATCTTTCCATTGTCCATATATACTGCCGGATCAAACTGTGCCAAATCATCATTTCTCTGTCCCAGAATGCTTCCATCTGCATGTTGTACAAAACCATAAAACTCATATTTTCCAGCCGGACTGTCGCATACAGCAACCGCAATTTCCGGAAGATAATCCAAACAATAGTACAGATAATAACGTCCATCCGGTCCCTTTACTACGTCCGGAGCCCATTGGGCATGAAGTCTCTTTCCTTCTTTATAAAGCTCCTTGTTTCTGGGATCCTGTTCTTTTTTCAGAATTATTCCTTCGTATTTCCATTTTGTTAAATCTGTCACATTGCAGGAATAACAAATATAATCATTCAGACAAAATTCATCTCCGTTAAATCTGTCATGGCTTCCAAAAATATATAATCGATCTCCAAATACATGGGGTTCACCATCTGGAATATACTCATAACACGGTAAATATGGATTAAAAATCTGTTGCATAATTTTTCTCTCCTATTTCAGTTCAAATAATGCTTTATTCTCAGTTGCACTATCGTTTCCTATGAATACCTCAAATTCTCCAGGTTCCACGATCCGCACCTGCTCTTCTCCAACAAAGGACAGCATATGATCCGTGATCTCGAATGATATTTCCCTGGATTCTCCGGGTTCAAGTGTTACTTTCTGAAAACCTTTTAACTCTTTCACCGGACGAACCACACTTGCAACTTTGTCGTGGATATACAGCTGAACAGTTTCTGTGCCTGTGTGATCACCAGTATTGGTAACTACTGCTGCCGCCTTGATTTTTCCGTCTTGTTCCATGTTGTTACTGCTTAATTTTACTGCGCCGACTTCAAATGAAGTGTAACTAAGGCCATACCCAAATGGATATAATGGGTCATTTGGAATATCCATATATTTAGAGTAATATCTGTGATTATGCTGTCCGTAATAAGGACGCCCTGTAGGTAAATGATTATAATAAATCGGTTCCTGTGCCACACAATATGGGAAACTCATAGGTAATTTTCCGGTAGGGTTATACTCTCCTGTAAGAACATCTGCGATGGCATTTGCCCCTTCTGTACCAGGCATCCACACCACCAGAATGGACTTTGCCTTCTCTTTGATTTCCCTGATATCCAAAGGTCTCTGTGTAAAAAGAACAACACCTACATTGGAATTCACTTGGCATACCTTCTCAAAAAGTCTTCTCTGCACTGCCGGGATCCGGATATCGCCACGGCTGGTAGCCTCACCGCTTTGAAGTCTGTGCTCACCGATCATAAGCACAACCTCATCTGCTTCCTTTGCCTTTTTCACAGCTTCTTCCAGCATTGTCTCTATTTCATCATCTGAAACAGGATCCTCTGTGCGCTCACAATAAACCCCCAGATCAACGCTGTTATCAACGGCCGGAGAACCATTAGCAAAAGTAACATTTCTATCCAAACCACGCTGCTCAAATATCTCTTTGACCGTTGGAACCTCTTCATAACGTCCAATAAAAGACCAGGCTCCCAGCATGGCTCTGGTATCTGAATATGGTCCAATTACTGCAATTTTCTTCTTTGTATCCAGCGGGAAAATCCCTTCGTTCTTCAGCAGTACAAAGGATTCGCATGCAGCTTTTCTTGCAATTTCCCTGTGCTCTTTACAGCAGAATATTTCTTCTGCTTTTTCAGGATCTGCATCTTTATAAGGATTTTCAAATAATCCCAGATTATTTTTTAACTGCAATACACGCATGACAGCTTCATCAATAAGAGACTCTGGGATTTCTCCTTCTTCTACCAGATTCTGCAAATTTTTAACATAAGAATCTGTCATCATGTCAATATCCAGTCCGGCCTCTATTGCTCTCTTTGACGCATCCTTTTTGTCTGCACAATAGCCATGATTAATCATTTCCTCGATTGCAGAATGATCGGAAATCAGCACACCTTCAAAGTTCATTTCTTCACGGAGAATGTTTCTCATCAGTCGCTTATTTCCGGTTGCGGGAATGTCATTTATGGTATTAAAAGATGACATCACCATCACTGCACCGGCTTCAACTCCAGCCTGATAAGCAGGCAGATGATACTCTCTGAAGGAGCGCTCCGCCAGCTCCACTTTGTTATAATCACGTCCGGATTCCACACCGCCATAACCTGCAAAATGTTTCACACATGCACCAATTCTGTATGGATCCTTCACATGATCACCCTGATAGCCTTTCACCATAGCAGCTGTCATCATTCCATTCAGATATGGATCTTCACCGGTAGACTCCATGACGCGTCCCCATCTTGCGTCCCTGGAAAGATCTGACATAGGAGAAAAGGAAAGATGGATTCCGTCTACGGCACTTTCTTTTGCTGACATTTCTGCACATTTTTCCGCTATTTCAGGATCAAAAGTCGCTCCCATTCCAAGAGGGATCTGGTACACAGTTCTATATCCATTGATCACATCCAACATAAAGATAAGCGGAATATGATGCGGGTGTTTTTCCATATATTCTTTCTGAATACGGATCAATTCTGCTGCTCCGCGAGCTCCCAGAACAGTTCCGGCGAGTTGCACATCTTCCTCATTAAAACAATCCTTTTCAGGGCCTGTGCTCACGGTTTTATCAATGGTATAGAAACCTGCTGCCAGCTGCAAAAGCTGATGGATTTTTTCATTGAGGCTCATTTCATTAAGTAAATTTTTTAATTCCCGCCCGTTCATTTTAATCTCCCTACATGGTCTTTATTTTTAACACTGTTATGCTTTCCTCCAGAGCAGTAAATTCAATGCTATTATCAGGCATCTGCACATCTTCGTAGATCAGCTCTGAAGCTTCCCGTATTTCGTTTTCCTGTTCTTTGTTCAGATAAGGAGGTTTTCCAAGGTCTATCCATGCTTTCAATGGATTACAGTGTTCCTCATCAATAACAGCTTTTTGGACAGATAGAATTTTCCCTTCCAAACTTACTTTTACACTTTCCGGCTTAACAGTTCTTCTCTCCAGGTCATGGTTATATACGATCACCATCACCTCATCATCTTTTTTTAATGCAAACGCTTCAACATTTTTGTCTGCATCGTTATTACTCTGTACATCGATTCGCTCCTTACCTGCTTCATGCAAAATCTGAAAGGCTCGATAAGAAGGTTTCGGAATACCATGATTTGTCTGCATGCCAAATGCATTTTTAAATGGTCCCGGAAGCATACCGCTTTCCTCGAAAATATCGGATACTGTCCAGAAAGAATATCCCTCAACCAGTCCTTCATTATATGAAATAGCCTGCATAACAAATGCTGCCTGATAACTGCTGTCATATTCCTTTGATCCATTCCACTCTGTATAATACAGTGGAAGGCTTCCAGCCTCTTTTTTCGCTTTTTCTGTCATTCTAAGCAATATATCTCTTGGGTTCTTATTTTCTTTCAAGAAGAAAGCTTCATCAATTTCCCCGCCTTTTATTCCGGGGCCATTCATTCCAAGTGTAGATAAAGGATCATCGCTTGGATAATGATGGGTTGAAACAAAATCAATGGGCACATCATTTTCTTTGCAATATGTTAGAAACTGCGGAATCCATGAATTAGCTGATGTAGCCGGACCACCAGTTTTTAACTTATGATCTACAGATTTTAATGCTCTCGCTGTATGCTCATATAATTCAAAATACTGTTCCTGTGTTCCATCAAAAAAGAAATTCAGGTTTGGCTCATTCCACACCTCAAATGGCCACTGCTCCACTTCTTTCTTTCCGTAACGCTCAATTAAATGCTCTGCAAATTTGCGGATCAGATCATCCCACTTCTCATAATCAGCAGGCGGAGTTACATTTCCCTTATAATGGAAACATGTCTGTGTACCGCTTGCCAATAAATTCGGCATAAATCCAATCTCCACAAATGGCTTCATACCAATTTCCAGTAAAAAGTCATAAATACAATCAATATTGTAAAATGAAATAGTAATTGTATCTTTTTCGCTTTCAAAATAAACACTCATATCATCATCAAATAATCCATGACAACGTACGTGAGTAAAACCGCAGTCTTTATGTGCCTGTCTAATATGATTACGCACATCTTCTCTTAATAAAGTAGCCGCATGACAGCTTCCCACACAATACTCCCAATAATGGGGAAACTCTCTTCCACAAGCATTCAGGTCAATTTTAAATTCAATACTCATTGCTGTTTTCTCTCCTGTATTTTTCATATAAAGACTTATTAAACAAATCTACTTTTTCCAAAATTTCTTTGCTTGAAATCTCTGTCCAAAGAGCTAGATGCACTCTTCTGAGAGACTCACCTGCCCATTCTTCTCTTGTCATTTTTCTGGCATTTTGAGGAGACGCCAGTCCCCCTGCTCTCTCGTGAATCAGCTTATAAAGTTCTTCAAAGATTTTCTCACCAGTCTCTGTTTCCAAAAATCTGCCAAACTTACTCCATCCTGTCATTGCTTTCGGTACCGGATGGACTGGTTTGATTTCCACCATAACTTTTTGCAAGCAGCTGTCAGAGGAAAACCCCAATTCAATGCCATATTTTCCTTCTGGTACCTGCCAGCTCTCAACTCTTTTGTCATAGCATGCAAAAGCTTCTTTTCCCAAAACAAAAGAAATCTTTTTCTCTTCCCCAGGCTCCAGCCAGATTTTTGTAAATGCTCGGAGTTCTTTTACCGGACGTCTATTGTCCC
>CAZHPU010000111.1:0-5736 GCA_964534435.1 uncultured Lachnospiraceae bacterium
CCTTAAATCTGTTTGTGATAATGTAAACGGAGTCCGCTACATGTCAACAAACAGATTTAAGGGACTGGAAGCCAAAGCGGTCATTATCGTGGATTTCGATCAAAGCATATTTGACAATGAAGAAAATTGCAAGCTGTACTACGTTGCCGCATCAAGGGCAAAAGAGAAGCTTAGTGTAGTTACCGCAATGACTGATTCGGATATTGCCCAAATCAATAAAAATGTCTTCAAATGGTATATTCAAACGGTAGGATCTTGGAATCCGCGTCAATCGCGGCAATCTGTTCCCGACATAGAAAGCAAAAGAACATTTGAAAATGCGATGGGATTCCTAAGAGGTTCATAATCGTAATCGGTGTACGGCAGTTTTACTGCCGTACACCGATTCTTGTTTGCGAAAATTTCGGGTTTTGCTTTCGAATATGCGGGATTACTGCCGGTTAATCATTGAACAGGACGGATCGATGTTGAAAAGCTCAAACCAAAGGCTCTTTGTGAAATGTTTTTCGCCCTTTATGTCTTTCGCGGTCTCGGACGGCTGTGCTTTTTTCTTTTTTATTCGACCGTGTCGACCTTCTCGCGCGACAGACAGCAGCGGTGTATCGCCATACACGCCCCGAGCCTTGTTTCCGCGAATCTTATAATTATTTCGGGTGCGGAAATCACATCGGCGACGGCTCTGTCGGGACTCATTCTGCATTTATAATATTTTTCGATCCGATTGCCGCCGCAGCGGTTCCCGCTGTCAAGGAAAACGGCGGGGATGCAGAGAATGCCGTCCCTGTCCGTGTGTTCGAACATATCGGCAACAGCCGCGGGACCGCCGAAATACCGCGGATTTTGCTCGTCCTCATACAGCGCGATTTTCGATTTGTCGATACGGCGGACGGTTTCCGAATTTTCGTTTTCATACGAGCCGTCCGAGAGATATTTTTCTTTACACATTATTAAGCACCCCCGAATTTAACTTATTTTTCATCGGTATTATACCGTCCGAACGGGCGATTTTCAAACGATTTTCGCGAAATGCCGTAAACCGGCGTCTTTTATAAAAAATCGGCACGAAAAAAACGAAAAAAATTCGGGAGGGCGTTACGAAAGGCGGCAAACTGTGATATAATAGCCGAAAAGACGTATCGAAAGAGAAGGAGCGGGATCTTGAAAAAATTATTCGGAAACATAAGTATGAGATGGCTTTACGTCATTTTGTTTGCCGTCGGAACGGGAGTATATACAGGTCTTGTTCTCTGCGTGCCCACTCTTAAAGGCACATCATTTCAGGATATAGGCATAGGCTACGAATGGTGGGTACTGTTCGGCGTAATCGTCGCCGTCAACTGCAAAAAAGGATGGGAGGCGGCACTCAAATGCTTTGTCTTTTTCCTTATCAGTCAGCCTGTCGTCTATCTTGTCGAGATGGTCTGCTCGCAGATGACAATCGAAAAGGCGTGGCTCTACTACCGTCAGATGTGGCTGCCGATGACTCTGCTCACCCTGCCGGGCGGATTTATCGCCTATTTTGCGAAAAAGCAGAACGCGTGGGGCGCGATTGTCCTTTCGATAGGCAACACGATAGAGGGGCTGATGGCGGCATCGCATATCGCCAACGCGACAGATCATTTTCCGCATCATATTTTAAGCGCCGCCGTGTCGGTCGCCGCGATTTTCGTGATGACGCTCTGTGTGCAGAAAACAAAGACATACAGAATCGTCACCTTTGTGCTGACGGCGGTCTTTGTCGCCGCCCTGCTCATTTATATGAAGGTGCAAGGGCTGGCGTTATATTGAAAGCAAAACCCTTTGGGTTTTGCTTTTCGACTTACAGATTGCGAGTACCCGAACAGATTTATTTGCAGGGGGCGACGTCCCAAACAAATCGCTTTCAATCGGAAAGGATAAGGATACATAATATGAACTATGTCAAATTCGGCGCGGGCAAAAAGACATTCGTGATAATTCCCGGACTGTCGGTTCACAGCGTCACGGGACTTGCCGACGGCATTGCCGCCGCCTATAAAGATTTCGCCGACGAATATACCGTTTATCTTTTCGACAGAGCCGATAATATTCGGGACGGATACACGGTGCGTGAGATGGCCGCCGATACCGCCGCCGCGATGAGAGAGCTCGGCATCGAAAAAGCCGACATTTTCGGGGCATCGCAGGGCGGTATGATCTCGCTTTATCTTGCCGCCGACTTTCCCGAACTCGTAAGGAGCATCGCGGTCGGATCATCGCTTGCCGTGCCCAACGAAAATTTCCGCAAAGTCATATCCGAATGGGTAAATCTTGCCGAAAAGAAAGACGAAAGAGGACTTATCGAATCTTTTATCGACAATGTCTACTCGAAAAAGACGCTCGACCTTTACCGCGAAAGCCTGATTTCGTCAAATCTCGGCATTACCGACAAAGAATACGAACGCTTTATCATCCTCGCGAGGGCCTGCCTGACCTTTGACTGCCGATCGGAACTTCGCAAAATAAAATGCCCCGTGCTTGTCATCGGAGCCGAGGGCGACAGAGTGACGACGGCGGACCGATCGAGAGAACTTGCCGCCCTGCTTTCAGAATGCGAATGTTATATTTACGGCGGCGAATACGGACACGGAGTGTATGACGAAGCGCCCGATTACAAAAAGAGACTGCTCGAATTTTTCGGCAGATGAAGATAACATAAAAACCCTCCGACTGCGTGTGCAGTCGGAGGGTTTCGCTGTCTGTAAGTTTAATATCCGCGGTCGAGTGTATCCCAGACGAGATTGTCGTTTTCCTCTTTGAGCGGAACGAGTACCGGCGTTTCGACTCTGCCCGCGCTGAGTCCGCCGTTCGGCGAGTGAATCGCCATCCACATATATCCGTTGCCGTCGGTGAAAATCATACCGTGACCGCCGTCATATTCCTCGGTGTATGTTTTCGAGTAGAGCGGATCTTCATGCTGTATCCACGGGCCTGTGACAAGTCCGGTTTCGCTTTCGGCAACTCCGACACAGTATCCGCTCGCGTCCAGATTTGACCAGAGCATAAGGAGCTTTCCGCCTTTTGTGCGGTACATAAAGCATCCGTCGGTGATTGTGTAGCGTGCCCACGGAGCATCGGTGGCGCGGAAAAGCTCGACCGGCTCGGAGATGAAGCGGGTGAGATCGTCCGACATTTTTGCGCAAGCCATTCTGCCGACGCCGTCGTCGGTCGATGTCCATTCGTGAACGAATACCATCCACGGCTGACCGTCCTCGTCAAAATAGAGCGTTCCGTCAATCGAGTCCCAGTCGGACGGGGTTACGTGTCCGTCCGAGATGATGGAGAAGCCTTTTCCCGGATCGTCCGAAACGAATACGCCGCATCCGCGGTGACCTGTCTTTGACGATTTGTAGGTGGCTATCATATAGAATTTGCCGTTGATTTCGTAGACTTCGGGCGCCCATTTGTCGCCCGCACAGTCGGAGGGCGTTTTCACACATTCGACACTTTTGGTGAAACGTGATGTCAGGCTGTCGGTACGTGACTGTCTGACCACCCAGCCCGTGCTGTACATATAATATTTGCCGTTATAGTGAAGAATGAACGGATCGCGTACCGAGTCCGAGCCCGTTTTCAGCTTGACGAGCGAATCTTTCTTGGTGAGTTCGACCGTCGGTACGGGTACGACCGGTTCTGCGGTTGTGACAGCCGTTGTCACCGTCGACTCGGTTGTGACCGCTGTCGTCACTGTCGATTCGGCTGTTGTCGCCGACGGAGTTCCCCCCGCGCAGGCGGCGAGCATCGGCAGAACCGGAAGAAGCATAAAAAATTTCGCGATGCGGTTTTTCTTATTCATAAACAAAACTACCTCTCTTTTGCTTTCGCAATTATATCCGTGTATCTATTATGGCACATCTTTTCGCAAAAATCAAGCATAAAAAGCAGATTTTCGACAAAACGGAAAAAGTGAGTACACCAAAAAAGCGGGGGCGCGCCCGATCTGCCGAAAAATCGTGCCCGAAATCATCCGTATTACCGATGAACTTATGAGAAAAAGCATCGAAAAAACGAAAAAATCTGATTTTCGGCGGCCGGCGGTTACGCTGCGGTAACGCTCCGCGCCGTAAAATGAGTTTGTAAAATAAAGAAAAGGGGAATTTTCCATGAAAATCGACGAGCTTTACCGAAAAATCACGGCAGACGAAAATCTGCGGAAAAAATTCACATCGGCTCTGAAAGAGGGCAAACTTGCCGACTTTCTCACCGAAAACGGCTGTACGGCGACAGCCGAAGAAATCAAGGCGTTTATTGACGGCAAGAAAGAGCTTACCGACGACGAACTCGACGCCGTCTCGGGAGGCGGATGCTTTGACGATCCGTTTAAGGGAGTTACCGACATAATGAAAGGCGCCGTCGAAACGGTGCCCATCGGTCCGATAACACCCGCAACACCCGATACCGGCGATGCCACCGAAACGAACGAAAACGAAATGATGTATTCGCCCCCGCGCAAAATGCTGTAAAAATCCCGAAAAAAAGCGAAAAAATCACAATTTCAACGCAAGGTGTACCGATTTCGGTACACCTTACGTTTTATAATGGGAGAGAAAGCAAAAGAAAAAATGAGGCGAAAAGGCAACAGATGATAATTTGCAGATGCTTTGCAGAAGATGCAATGCCGAAAAAAGTGCCGATTAAAAATTGTATAATATAATATAAAATATATTTGCCGAAAGGAAAATCAAAATTATGATAATTAAACTAAAAGAAAACACATCAAAGGAAGATACGGTAAAAGAAAATGATATAAAACTTTATATTGAAAATCCTCCCGGTAATGTAATGGCTGCTTCTGCAAGAATGTCACAGGGAGATATGAATTGTATACTGGAAGAGTGGGATGACTCGGAAATTGACAGCTCGGTTGACTTGAGAGAATTGACAGAGGCTAATCTAAACAGAATATCCAGAGGTCACAATAAAGACGGATATATTGTAATAAGTGCTTTTTTTAAGGACAGAACTATTGAGGAAAATAATCAAAAAACAAAAGAATTGAAAGCGGCGTTAACAACAAAAGGCTATTCTTATGTACCTGTTTTTGGCGGATACAGATATATGGATACACACAAAGAAACTATGGAAAAATCCTTTTGTGTTTATCCCATTCAGAGGGGATGGCAGAGAAAACCGATAGATTTTAATGTGTTCAAAGAAAATATGATAAAGTTAGGAAAAAAATATGAGCAAAACTCTATCCTGATTTGTCCTCCGAATGAAAAGCCCAGATATTTATATCTCGCGGATATGCACGAAGAGAAACCGTTTAGTAATATAACTTATAATGATACAAACCGGGAGAATTTTACGGCACTGAAAAAATGGAATGCCGACAAATTCAATCAAGGTAAACCGCAGAGATTTACATACGAAAATCCCATAGAAGATGGCATAAAAGAATTAAATAGCTAAAAAGCATAAAGGGAAAGTTTAATATGACAGATGAACAATACTGTAAAAATGTAAGATGGTTAGCGAAAAAATCGGGCAGAGCGGAATACTTACGGAGTATATTTTGCACATAGATGATGAAAATCTTGTTTATATAAAAGAATGATGTTCGATATTCTGCTATACGGTATCGTTGTTTATTCTGCCTTTGCTTTTGGCTTGCAATGCATCGAAAATAATCCCCTCCGCCCCGATGGGCGGAGGGGATCGCGTTATGGCTTTAGCCGGTTGAGGACGGGACGTCCGAAACAGACAACCACCCGCTAA
>CAZHPU010000112.1:0-1466 GCA_964534435.1 uncultured Lachnospiraceae bacterium
TCGTAAGACATTTAGGCAAATACTTAATTCGAAAACCGCAGGTTTTCGATATATATAAATCGAAAATTTTATTTTTCGATTTTGTTTACGTGAGGGCAGACAAGCTCGCTCGCTCTGTTGTCGGGAGCCGCCCAGTAGACCGCGTTGCGGATGATTGTCTGAACATCGGGTACATAATAGGTGGCATAGCTCTCGTGACCGGGCTGGAAATAGAAAATCTTTCCGCCGCCGCGGCGGTAGGTCACGCCGCTTCTGAACGCCTCGCCGCCCTCATACCAGCCGATAAAGATAAGCTGATCGGGTTCGGGAATGCCGAACGGCTCGGAATACATCTCCTCGTGCGGAACTTCGACATATCTGCCCAGACCTTTGCAGATGGGATGCGACGGATCGCAGGGCCAGAGACGGAGCAGATCGCCGTCCTCGCGCCAGCTTACATTGCAGGTTGTGCCCATGAGCAGACGGAAGGGCTTGGAATGATGTCCCGAATGGAGCGGAATGAATCCCATTCCCATGAGCACATTGTCGCGTACACGCGCGGCGATTTCGTCGGGTACCAGATGATGGCCGACATGGCCCCACCACAGAAGAACATCGGTGCGGCGGAGCGCCTCTTCGGACAGTCCCTCCTCGATGTTGTCGAGAGTGACCGTCTCGACCTCTATCTCATCCGAGCGGAGAAAATCGGCAATCGCGCCGTGGATGCCGTTCGGATAGATTTTTCTGACTTCTTCCGATTCTTTTTCGTGAATGAATTCGTTGAAAATTCTGACTCTGATCATTTTTTGACCGTACCTTTCGTTTTTATATAAAATTTGTTTGATTTTGCGTTAAACGCTCTTTTTCAATCGGAGATTTCGGGAGAGCGGTGTAATTTTCTTTTTCATTTTATTTTAACAACTACCCGCCCGATTGTCAAGAAGATAGCGCGGCGGCGGATTTTTTTCGTCATTTTGGGAAAATTTCATCCCGCGTTTTTGTATATTTCAACAATAACAATCCGAAACGTGTCAGCGTTTCGGATAAATGTCCAATGTGCAATGTGCAATGTACAATTACGGAAAATCCGCAGAGGGAAAACCCTCTGCGGATTATTGTTTGATAAAATTGCGGATATTTTTCGGTTTGCGCTTCGTTTTTTCGGTTATCCGTGTGCTCATAGAAAGCATTGTAGGGGACGACGTCCTCGACGTCCCGTTCTTTGGGTTATCCGCAACCTATAAATCGTGCGATATTTGCCGTATTCGGCATAGCCGAAAATTCTGCTTTCTATATCCCAAGCGGTATTTCTCGATTTCGGCTCTGCCGAAACGAATGCCTTTGGCATTCGAGAGAAATACTTAATTCGAAAACCGCAGGTTTTCGATATATTTAGGCAAATATCTAAGCCAAAAGCCTACGGCTTTTGGGTTTTGTTACCTATATCCCGTGCGGATATTTGACGGTTTCGGCGCAGCCGAAATGAA
>CAZHPU010000112.1:1566-5677 GCA_964534435.1 uncultured Lachnospiraceae bacterium
CCGCGGTGCGGTTCAAGTCAAATATTTAAGCCAAAAGCCTACGGCTTTTGGGTTTTGTTACCTAAATCCCGTGCGATATTTGACGGTTTCGGCGCAGCCGAAATGAACCGCGGTGCGGTTCAAGTCAAATATTTAAGCCAAAAGCCTACGGCTTTTGGGTTTAGTCCGTTTCTTCCTCTTTTTCGATAACTTCGTCTTCCTCGTAATCGTAGCCTTCGTCGCCGTCGAATTCTCTCGAAATTACCACGCGGCGGTTGTTCTCGACTCCGATCGAATGGGTTGTGACTCCGTCGAATCTCTGCAGCTCGCTGTGAATGATTCTTCTCTCGTATGCGCTCATCGGCTCGAGAGTTACGTCTTTGTCGGTGCGTACCACACGCGCCGCCATTCTTCTTGCGAGCGAACGCAGCGTCTGCTCTCTCTTTTCGCGGTATCCCTCAATGTCGAGAGTGATTCTCGTGTATTCTCTGTCGTCTTTCTCGTCCTCTTTCTTGTTTGCGGCGAGATTTACCAGATACTGGAGCTGATCGAGCGTCTCTCCGTGATGTCCGATAAGCAGATTCGCGCCCTCTCCCTCAACACGGATGAGTTTGCCCGTTTCGCTGTCGGATACGCTGATTTTCGCGTCGATTCCCATATTGTCGGTCAGCTTTTTCAGAAATTCGACACCGAGATCGACCGGCTTTTTCTCATAGACCGCCTTTATCTTGGCGGGAGCCTCGCCGAATCCGAGAAAACCTTTCTTCGGCTCGGCGAGAATTTCGATTTCGAGTCTGTCTGCCGCGACACCGAAGAACTTTTCGGCGGCGGCGGTCGCTTCGGCAACCGTTCTGCCTGTTGTGATTGTTTCCTGCTTCATTGAAATTCTATCCTTTTCCGCTTTTCGCGGATACTGCCTTTCGCGTGAAATTTGTTTTTTTCGGCTTTTACAGCGACTTTTCGCCGCCGTCATTCTTGTTTTCGGTCTTTTCGGGCTTTTCTTCTTTATCTTCGCCGTCCTTGTCGGCTTCGGATTCGCCCGATTTTTCCGACTTTTTCGCGTCTTTTCTCGGAGGCTTGTCCTCTTTAAGCACGGGCGCCTCTCCGCTATTCTTTCCTTCATCGTCGTCGCTCTCGCGGCTGTCAAGCGGAAGTACGGGAAGATCTCCCTCGTCGTCATCGTCTATGTGGTGGAGCGATTTGTATTTCTTGCCGGGGATTACTCTCGGATCGTTTTCCATCGACACATCGACCTTTTTGCCCTTGTATGCGCGTTCCGCCGCCTTGTAATCCTCTTCGGTGAATTTGGGAGCGGGGAACATCGCGCGCAGAATCAGCTGCTGCAAAACTCCGAGCAGGTTGTTGAAAATCCAGTATACACCGAGCAGAGACGGGAATATAAAGGTGAAATAGGTGGACATCGCCGGCATGGTGAGATCCATAACCCAGTTCGAGCATCCCGCGTTCTGATCTGCCGCCGCAGGCTGATAGGACAGCTTGCGCATGAGTCTTGACGACAGAAATACGGTCGCGAAGGTGAGAATCGGTATCAGAAGATACCAGTTGAACGCGACTGTCGGAACTACCGACAGGTCGAAATCAAGTCCGAAGAGCGAGAAATCGGGGAGTTTGTCGGCGGTCAGCGAGGTGAAGCTCGTGACATCGACATCGCCCGCAAGCTCGGTGACCTTCGCCTGCATTTCGGAGAAGTTGTCGCGTACCGCGGTCATAAGTTTGAGCGTGTCGCTGCCCCATTCGATTTTAAGGGCGGTTGCCGCGTTGCCGACTACGGTGAGCGCGCTTTTCGTCACGCCGCAGATATACTGAAGCGGATTTCTGATAATGTTGTAAAGCGCGATGATTACCGGGAACTGCAGGAGCAGGGGAAGACATCCGCCGAACGGGCTGTAACCCTCCGACTGATAAAGCTCCATGATTTCCTGCTGACATTTCTGCTGCGTGACCTTGTCGTCGCGTCCCTTGTATTTGTTTCTGATTGCCATTTCCTTGGGACGCAGCGACGCCTGCTTGACCTGCGTCTTCTGCTGCTTGATCGAGAAGGGGAAAAGCAGAATCTTGAAGAGCACGGCAAAGAGCAGCACCGCGATGAGATAGTTGCCGGTTATGTTGTTGAAGAAGCCCAGCACTTTGCCGAGCAGACCGAGAATCCAGTCTATTACATTCATTTGATTTTCCTGTTTTGCCGCCTTGCGGCGGACATCCTTTCGTAGCGTTTCGGCCGTCAGACGGCATTATGTCTTACGGCGTTTCGTCTGTCGGTCTGTCAACCGACGGCTGTCGGCATTTTTCTCTCTCTTTTTTCTTTTTGGGATTTTCGGGCACCGGATCGTAGCCGTACGGCCCGAACGGATTGCATTTCAGCACCCTTTTGAGAGCGAGAAAACCGCCGCGCACCGCTCCCCATTCGGAGAGCGCCTCCAGCGCGTACTGTGAACAGGTCGGGGTAAATCTGCAGCAGGGACCGCCTTTTATCGGGGAGATTACCGCCCGATAGAATTTTATCGGCAGCGAGAGCAGAAATACCGCCGGATTCGTCTTGCTTTTTTTCATCTTCTTTTTGCTTTTTGCGGCTTTTCGCCGCGTTTTCGGCAGATTTACGATTTTTCTTCGGATTTTTCGGATTTTTCGGATTTTTCGTGATATTCGGCTTTTTCTTTTTCGTGATTTTCGGCTTTTTCGGACGGTCTCTCTTTTTCGGCTTTTTCGACCTTTTCGCCCGTGCCCGAAAAAATTATCATTCCGAGCTTTTTCATTCCGTAGGTCAGCTCGGCGGCGATTTCGCTTGATTTCGCCTTTGCCGCCGACGGACGGGCGACTATCACGACAAGATAACCGCTCTTTACGGCGTTTTCGCGGAGCATTTCGGAATATCCCGCCCTTATGATGCGCCTCACGCGCGAGCGGACAACCGCGCCTCCGACCGTTTTGGTCGCCGTAATGCCGATTCTGTTAATCTTCTTTTTTTCGGGATTCTGTTTTTTTAAGAGATAGGCGTGTCTGTCGGTAAGCACATAGAGGATAATGTCGCGCATAACCGCCTTGTTTCCGCCTCTGTACGCCTTGACAAACAGATGATTTTCGCGTATCGCATAAAATTTCATCTTCTGCCTTCCTTTTCCTTTCGGATTTCGATAGTCTCCCGAACTTTCCGAATCACGGCCGTAACTTACCGCAAAATATTCTCACGCCGCAATATGTGAGCGTCTTTTCGGCTTTGTCTTTCCGCTTCGGTTTTCCGATTTTTTCCGAATCTCGTTATTTCGTTTCTTTCTGCCGTTTTTGTCTTTCTTTCCCCACATTGCGGTATCGAAAAAGCCGCCGGGACCGGGTTCGGTCGGGTTCGGCGGCATTCTTCGGTTTATCTTCCGCTTTATGGAGTCAGAATCTTATCAGTAGGTCAGCTGAGCTCTGCCTTTCTGACGTCTTCTCTTGAGTACCTTGCGTCCGTTGGCTGTTGCCATTCTCTTGCGGAAGCCGTGTACCTTGTTTCTTGTTGCCTTTTTGGGCTGATAGGTTCTTTTCATTCCGACACCTTCCTTTCATAACTTCGTAATTCATGGTTCGCGTTTGCTTTCTTCGGATTTTCCGCATCGGTCGATTCTCGTATGGTCTCTCCCGTCCGCGTCCGTTGTTCGTTCATTTTCCGATCCGCCCGCGTATATCGGATCGGCAAAAATCGGCCGCCTGCCCGTTTTCGGGCATTTTTCGGCCTCGGTCAAATTGCGGCTTGATTATTATAGATGAAAGCGGACCGTTTGTCAATCTTTTCGGAAAGATTTTTTCGATTCGGACAAAAATTTACAAAAAATTTATATTTATACCGAAACGCCGCAGGCGTTTGGGATTACCCGTCTTAAAGCAGGCGAAGTACCGAACAGATTTTATTTGCAGGGGGCGACGTCGGGGCAATCGGCAAAGCCGAATGAGCAATCCCTCAGTCAGCCTTCGGCTGACAGCTCCCTTTACACAAGGGAGCCTTTGGATGACGCGAAGCCGAAAATCACTGTTCTCACCCAAAAGCCTCCCCCCCATAAGGGGAGGTCCCGACCGCGAGGTCGGGGGAGGGGATAAACCCAAAAGCCGTAGGCTTTTGGCTTCGATATTTGCCTAA
>CAZHPU010000113.1:0-5667 GCA_964534435.1 uncultured Lachnospiraceae bacterium
TCCGATCTTTTTCTCTTCTGCTATGAGGGCGACGGAACAAAACCGATTAAGACCTCCCTCGAAAAACTCGCGAGCGGAAAAATCGAAAAGCCGTCTGTCTCTTTCTTTATCGGGCCCGAAGGCGGATTTTCGGAGAAAGAAGTGCTTCTCGCAAAAGAGTGCGGCGCCGAAATCACCGGACTCGGCAGACGAATCCTACGCACCGAAACGGCATCTCTGTATGTAATGTCGGCACTTTCGTACGAATTTGACTGACGTTTTGGCAAATCTTGCCGTACCTATTGCCAATATGCGGAAAAGACCGACAAAAAAATCCCGTTTTTTATAAAAAATATAAAATTTGCTATTGAAATTTCATAAAAATTATGCTACAATAATGGGCGAAATACACAATCGCATATAAACCACGGTCCAATGAGCAAAAAAACGCTCTGTGCGGATATTATTAAATCATCAGGAAGGGGACGCTCTATGTCAAATAGATTGTTTCAGGGAATCATTTATCAAATGAAAGACGCGGTTGACCGCGTTATCGGTGTTATTGACGAGACCGGAGTCGTAATTTCGTGCAGCGAACTCGGCAAAATAGGGGAAGTCCGTCAGGGAATACGCGACGAACTCACATATACGTCGGATGTTGCGACAATCGCC
Organism: uncultured Lachnospiraceae bacterium; assembly: GCA_964534435.1. Taxonomy (GTDB): domain Bacteria; phylum Bacillota; class Clostridia; order Oscillospirales; family CAG-272; genus CAKSQF01. The sequence goes on from CAZHPU010000113.1 coordinate 652, forward strand.
GGCTATACCTACCGTCCGCTCAATGCGGCCGCCAAGAACGAGTATACCGTTTTTGTTGAGGGTGAGGATAAGACCGCCGAAAAGCTTTCGATGCTTCTCGCCATCTCTCTCGGCAATATCAAGGTTCTTTATGATGAAAAGCATGACAAGTCGTCCTTTATCAAGAACATAATTCTCGATAATATCCTTCCGAGCGATATATATATTAAATCGAAAGAGCTCCATTTCTCAAACGATGTTTCGAGAGTGGTATTCCTTATCAAATTCACCGGAAAGAACGACATAATTCCCTATGAAGTTCTTCAGAATATGTTCCCCGGAAAGAATAAGGAATATGTTATCAGCGTAGGCGAGCAGGATTCGGTACTCGTAAAAGAAGTAAAGCCGAATATCGACATGCACGAAGTCGAAAAGATGGCCCGCTCGATTGCCGATACAATCTCGACCGAATTTTATTCGAAAGTCGCAATCGGCATAGGCACGGTTGTCGACAATATCAAGGATCTTTCGCGCTCTTATAAAGAGGCGCAGGTTGCGCTTGATGTCGGAAAGGTATTCGATACCGAAAAAGATATCATAAGCTATGACAATCTCGGCATAGGAAGACTTATTTATCAGCTTCCCACCAGCCTCTGCGAAATGTTCCTGCAGGAAGTCTTCAAGAAAGGTCCGCTCGAATCGCTCGACCGTGAAACTCTTCTTACGATTCAGGCATTTTTCGAGAACAACCTCAATGTGTCCGAAACTTCGCGTAAACTGTTCGTACACAGAAACACTCTCGTATACAGACTCGAGAAAATCCGCAAACTGACAGGCCTTGATCTTCGTGAATTCGAACATGCGATAACATTCAAGGTCGCACTTATGGTAAAGAAATACCTTTCGTCCAAATCCGCTAAATACTAATCACCTTACGGTAATTCCGACATAGCTTGTGCGGCTTTTGCCTCACAAGCTATGCTCTTGTATATCCGAAAAAACGCAGATGACGGGGTATCGCATATGATAGAATTTAATGATGTGACAAAAATATACGGCAACGGCACGGTTGCACTCGATCATGTAAATCTTAAAATAGATGACGGCGAGTTCGTATTCATTGTCGGACAGTCGGGAGCGGGAAAATCCACCATGCTCAAGCTCCTGCTTAAAGAGGAAAATATTACAAGCGGCAGTATAACCGTCGACGGAATAGATCTGTCGAAGATGAAAAAGCGGGATATACCTTATTACCGCCGCAAACTCGGGGTAGTTTTTCAGGATTTCAGACTTTTTCCCGATAAAACCGTTTACGAAAATGTCGCGTTTGCACTGAGAGCGGTCGGAGAACCGTCGGGCAATATCCCGAAAAAAGTCGAGGCAACTCTTAAAATAGTCGGACTTTACGATAAGGTAAAATGTCTGCCGTCCGAACTGTCGGGCGGAGAACAGCAGAGAGTCGCTCTCGCAAGAGCGCTTGTCAACGGGCCCGATATAATAATCGCCGACGAGCCCACAGGCAACATCGATCCGAAGCTCAGCTATGAGATAATGTCGCTCCTCATTCATATTCAGCAGAAGCGCGGTAAAACGGTCATTGTCGTAACACACGAACGGCATCTTGTCGATTATTTCTGCCAGCGCGTTGTTACAATCAAAGACGGAAATATAGCCGATGACAGAATCGGCGGAATGTTCGCGGCCGATGGCGAGAAGAACAAAGAAAATCAAACGGACGGCGACGAAGAAAAATCCGAAAATTAAGATGGGGGAGAAAAGGATTTCGGCATGAAAAAGAATCAGAACCTGAATAAAATAAGCCTTACGTATACGCTCTCTCAGAGTCTTACAAGCCTGTTCCGTAACAGCGTTATGTCGATAGCGTCGATTCTCGTACTCGCCAGCTGTCTTGTTGTCCTCGGAACATTCGCGCTCCTTATAACGAATATAAACTATAATCTTGCCGATCTGTCAAGACTTAACGAAATCGCCGCGTTTGTGTCCTCCGACTGCACCGATGACGAAATCACGCAGATTCGCGAGCAGATACTCACAATGCGCACCGACGGGCTGATTAACGATGTCGAGTATATCTCGAAAGAGGACGCACTCGAATCGGAAAGAGCGAAATTCGATGATTATCCCGGACTTTTCGAAAGTCTTAAAGAGGGAGATAATCCTTACAGAGCGTCATTTGTGATTACATATACCGATGAGAACAATCTTTCGACGGTTGAGTATAATCTCTATCATATAGAGATTTCGCGTGACGGAAATACCGTAATGCCGGTCGAAAAGGTAAGATCGCATTCGGAAATCGCCACCGCAATGCAGAGCATAAAAGAGGGAATTACACAGATATTTGTCGGCTTTATGCTGATTCTTTTCGTGGTTTCGCTCTTTATCATAATCAATACAATAAGACTCGCCGTTTTCTCGAGGAGAAAAGAAATCTCGATTATGCGATATGTCGGCGCGACCAACGCATTTATTACCGCACCCTTTATAGTCGAGGGACTCTTTATGGGATTTGTGGCGGCGGTCGGCGCATTCTTTACAGAATGGCTTGTATACAGCAGAGTCGCCGATTTTATAACCGAGCACTACCGCATTTTCTCGGTGCTTCCGTTCGGAAAATACGCCCTGCTTATGATGCTTGCATTCCTCTGCATCGGACTTTTTGCCGGTGTTGCCGGAAGCCTTATATCACTTTCGAAGTATCTTAAAGAAAACTGAGATTTTGCCGTACGCGGCAAGAAAAGGAACAAAAAAGTGAAAACCGGTATGGACAGAAAAATTATAACCGAATATCCCGATGAAGAAAATACGGCAGTCCGAGGCGGCGGCAAATGCAAATTTTTGGTGCTTGCCTTTTCGGTGCTTCTGTTTTCGTTTGTCGCATTTCTTCCGATTTGTCTGCTCGGCATGACCGCATCGGCATCCGAAGATGCGGCGGTTGAGGAAACATACGACTCGACCGGCAAGGATGCGCAGCAGATTCTGTCGGAAATCGAGGAGATTTACAAACAGCTGAACGAGCTCGAAAAGAAGAAAGCCGAGCTTAACACGAAAATCGATGCCGCAAAAGCCGACATTTCGACAAAACTCGAGGCTAAAACTCTTCTCGATGAGCAGGTTGAAACGATAGAAGAAGAAATTTCATCATATGATGAAATAATCGGACAGTATGATAAGCTGATTGCCGAAAAACAAAGCGAAATCGATCTGCTGAACGAAAAATATAAGGAAAAATACGATATTTTCACCGAACGTCTGCGTCAGTCGTACGAGGAGGGAACACCGAGCGTTCTCGAAATCGTGCTGAAATCCGATTCGCTCACCGATATGCTCGTGTCGATTGAACGTATGAGCGATATACTCGCATATGATAACTCGCTTATGGATGAGCTTGAAGGGCAGACCGAAGTCCTTGTTTCGGAAAGAAGCGTGCTTGAAGGATATCAGGCGGACAAGCAGAAAGTCGAGGACGTGCTTCTTGAGAAAAAGAGCGATCTCGACGAGAAAATCGATGAAAGCCTGAAATATGTCGCCGATCTTGAAAACGATATAGACGGATATATCGGCTATATCAGACAGATTGAGAATGAACAGTCGATACTCGACAGCAAGGTCGAATCGGCGATAGAGGCGTATACCGAACAGTCGGATAAGAGCCATCAGCAGGACTATAAACTCACAAAAGAATATAAAGAGTTCACTGTTCTTCCTACGATAAAAGAAATGATGGAATCGGGCGAGCTTCAAAAGGGAAGCGAATATTATGAGGACGGGTATTATTATATAACTCCGATTGCAACGTCGGTTTATAACGCCGGAATGCTCACCTCGGATTTCGGATGGCGTACATACCGCGGAAAAGACGGCAATATGATTACCTCAAATCATAAGGGAATCGATATCTGCGTCAAGTACGGATCGTCGATTTACGCATCGCGTTCGGGAACGGTAATTACCGCCGAATACAGCTCGGCGTACGGCAATCTCGTGGTTATTCTTCATGACGACGGAACGCAGACACGCTACGCGCACGCAAGCAAAATTCTCGTCAAAGTCGGCGAATATGTGCTTCAGGGCGAAGAAATCGCCAAAGTCGGAAGCACGGGCAATGCCACCGGAAACTGCTGCCATTTCGAAATCAGATTCAGAGAAAACGATTCATGGACGGCATACGATCCGCTGAAATACATCACCCTGCCGTCAAAAAATTAAATTATCAAAAACAACATCGGGACGGCCGTCCCGTTCGTTGTTTTTAGAGAAGAGGACTCCTCTTTATGGATAACCGAAACAGCGAAGCAAAAGAAACAAAAGAAGTACAAAAGGAAGAAAAAAACAGACTGTTCGGCAAAAAGTTCGGACGATTTGCGATTTCGGCGGCCGCTGTTCTGCTGTCATGCCTTGTAACCTTCATGACAACCTACAATGTCATGCAGAACGCATACAGAAGCGAACTCGCGAAACTTGCCGAAAGCTATGCGCAGAAGGAAACGACCGACGAAACTCTCGAATATATGAAGAGCATTGTCGCCGAATATTTCTACGGCGAAGATTCGGATTGGGATGAGTCGGACGGCGATGATGCCGTCTACCGCTCGTATGCCGAGTCGCTGAACGATGCATATACCGAGTATATGAGCCCCGAAGAGTATGCCGAACATACCGAGAGCATGAGCGGCAACTTCGTCGGTATAGGAATCCTCGCAAGTTACAGCGACGAACAGTCGGCGATTGTCGTACTGATGCCGATTTCGGGTTCACCTGCCGAAAAGGCGGGCATAAAAAAGGGCGATTATATCACGGCGGTTGACGGTAAAACGGTCGCCGAACTCGGTTACAATGCCGCAATCGACGCCGTCAAGGGCGAGAGCGGAACAACAGTCGGCCTGACAGTTCTCAGCGACGGCACCGAAAAAGAACTTACCGTCGAAAGAGCGGCGGTCGAGAGCGTTTCGGTAATCTATAAAATGTCGCAGAACAACAGAACGGCGATAATCACAATCACCCAGTTTGACGAAA
>CAZHPU010000114.1:0-5642 GCA_964534435.1 uncultured Lachnospiraceae bacterium
ACGAGTGCGCACGACTCGCCGTCACGCAGTCTTTTCAAGATCCGCTCTCCGCTTTCCATTTTATTATGTTCATGATAGCTGACCATCGGTCTTGAAATATCGTATGCCGCAAGCAGTTTTGCCGTATTTCTCGTATCTTCGGCGGCAATGAAATCGACCTCGGACAGCGTCTTAATCGCTCTTGCCGAAATATCCGACAGATTGCCTATCGGGGTAGCGACAAGATACAGTGTTCCCCCGACTATTTTGTTTTTTTCCTGATTGTCACGGTCTGATGAAGACATCGTCAAACTCGCCTTTCTCGTAAATTCGGTTCATTTCATCGGTATTTTCAAGTTTATCCGCCGATGCGTCTTTATGCATCACAAGCGGTTTTGTAACGAAAAGTCCGGGTGCGCCGCCGTATCTTCCCTCGCAGAGCACAAGAGATGGCTGCGAACGGTAATCGGCGGTGACAAAAGTCAGCCGTTTCGGCTCGATTGCCGATTCACGCATGGCGGTAATCAAATCGGCAAGTCTGTCGGGACGATAGACGGCGTAAAACGTTCCGCCGAATTTGAGTATTCTTTTCGCGGCGGCGCAGAAATCGGCAATCGTGCCGCATATTTCCCGTCTTGCGATATTTTTTTCGTCATTTATATTATGAAATCCGCCTTCTTTTCGCATATAGGGAGGATTTGAGAAAACTATGTCGCAAAATCCCCCGACATCGTCGGCGGTTAACACTCTCAAATCCGAGCAGACGGGTATGACTTTATCGGCAAGATTATTGAGCAGGGCATTTTCGGCGATTATATCGGCAAAAGTTTTCTGTATCTCGACATCGTAAACAGTTCCGAGTTTTCCTTTTGCCGCGGCAAGCAGCGAAATAATCCCGGTTCCCGCGCCGAGTTCCGCGGCACGCGCGTTCTTCTGCGGCCGCATATAGGCGTAGAGCAGATAGGCATCTGTGCCGAATGTAAGACCGCCGCGTCTTTGTTTTATCGTTATCTGTTCGTTTACCCGATCGATTCTTTCAAGCTGTTCGTCCATGGCTCCCCTTTCCGGTTGACGGGCCAAAAATAAGGGCAGACACCGCTGCCTGCCCTTATTTGATTTCTGTGTTCAACTCGCTGAATTATTCCTCGGCGGGAGCCCCTACAGGGCATACTCCGGCGCATGAACCGCAGCTCAGGCACTCGTCGGCGTTGATAACATACTTTCCATCCTTTTCGGAAATACAACTTACGGGGCAGGCATCTGCGCAGGCGCCGCATCCAAGGCACTCATCGGCATTGATCTTATAAGCCATTTGTAACACCTCCAATTTAGTATTGAATGATTATATCACAGTATTTTCAAAAAATCAATCGCTTTTCGAAAAATTATTGCCGATTCTGAGTTTTTTTGGCGTTTTGGTTATTTCCGCCCTTTTCGCCGTCGGCCGATGCCGACGGTTTGCCGCCGCCTTTTTTGCCGTGGCGGTTGAATCTGCGGTCATTTCTCTTTTTGCCGTTTTCGGCCGCCGTCTTTTTCGTGTCGGGCTCGCCGTCGGAATTTCGATTTTGCGTTTCGGAATTTTTTACCGCCGTACGGACGTTATCGGTATTTTGAGTCGGCTTAGGCTGATTTTTTACGCCGTCGGCATTGACGGAGCCAACCTTTTCGGGCTGTTCGGTCTGCACATTTTTGTTTTTGATTTTTTTCTTTCCGCGTTTATCGTATTTGCCGTACTGCTTGCCTTTATTTTCGGTTTTCGGCGATTCGTCCGCGGTGTCTGTATTCTCTTTTTCCCGATTATCCCGAGTTTTAACTTTTGCCGTCTGCACATTCGGTGTGTTTCGGGAAATACGGACATTTTCTTTTTTCACGCGCTGAGCTTCGGGCGCTCTTCCGTCCGGGCGTGATGTTTGTGTATTTTTTTCTTCGGTACCCGTATCGGACGACTCATCGACGTCATTTTTCAGAGAGGATTCTTCTTTTGCCGATGATGTGAAATGTTCGCGCACGAACGGCACATTGACGGGTTTCTGCTCTCTTGCGACCTTTTCGCCGCGTTTCGTTGTTTCGTCTTCATCGGTTTTGGCGCGCACGGCGTCTCTGTCGTAGATTTTAGGCGCACCCTCGGGATCGGCATCGAGCTTCACCTTAACGAGTCCGAGCAGCGGTTTGGCTTCCACCACAATTCCCGTTCCGTCGGGGGTGACGAGTGCCTCGCCCACCTTCGGGGTAAGCCTTATCTCCTCCTGATAGGTTTCATGTTCAAAACGCAGGCAGCACATAAGTCGGCCGCAGGCACCCGATATTTTCGCGCTGTTGAGCGACAGTCCCTGCTCTTTCGCCATTTTAATCGACACCTGAGTAAAATCGCTGAGGAAGCTGTGGCAGCAGTATTCTCTGTAACAGACGCCGAGTCCGCCCATGATTTTGGTTTCGTCTCTGATGCCTATCTGGCGCAGTTCTATGCGGGTATGGAAGAGAGACGCGAGATCTTTTACGAGTTCGCGGAAATCGACTCTGTCATCCGATGTGAAATAGAAAAGCAGTTTGGCGTTGTCGAATGTATATTCGACATCTATAAGCTTCATATCAAGACCGTGTTCCGCAATCTTTTTCTGGCAGGCCTCGAATGCTTCGTTTTCCTTTGCTCTGTTTTCGGCATAATGTGTGTCATCTTCGGCGGTCGCCGTGCGCAGAACCTTTTTGAGCGGAAGGACAAGTTCGGTTTTCGAAATCATTCTGTTGCTCATCGTAACAGTTCCGTATTCCACACCTCTTGCGGTTTCGACAACGACTTTCGTTCCGTCCTTTGCGCGCGTTCCGTTCGAATCGAAGTGATATATTTTTCCCGAATCTCTGAACGATACGCCGATTACATCAATGCAGTCATCTTTATTTACGGCGTTTGCGGTGTCCGCGGTCTCATCGCGGCGATTCGGATTATTTTCATTTTCGATATTTTCGATATTTTCCGTATTTTCCAACAAGTTCATCCCCTTTCGGCAGGCCGCCCGAGGCGTCTTTGCCGAGCATTATTTCAAGCCTTATATTTTGCCGTCCGCGATTAAATTCCGAGCCGCGCACAGCAGTTTGCCGCAAAATCGAGTTTCGCATTTGCGACATTTACATTTGCCGATATATTATCGGCGAGTTTTTCGGCGAGAATATCAACCGAAATTATCCGAGACACCGTCATTCTTTTTGACAGTTCATCGAGTTTATCCGGCGAACCGAACAGCATATCGTCGGAAACTCCCGATTTCAGCGCGATGCAGTCGCGAAGTGCGCTACGGAGAAGCGAGAGAAAATCGAGAAGTTCATCGCGCTTCGACGGCATTGACATTGCCGCGCGATAGACATCGGCGGCCTTTCCGCCGAAAAGGTCTTTACAGCACAAAATCACGTTTTCACGGACATTTTCGCCTCTCAGGCTCTGCTTATCGAGTGCCTCAAGCGCGGCGCCCACCGCTCCTCCCGCGCCGACGGTCAATGCCGCGAAATCATCGGGCGAGTTTTTCGACATTTTTCTCGCACGTTCGTCAACCGTGACAAGGTAGTCGCCGAGTTCTTCGGGCGTGAAAATTCTCATCCTGACCGTCGGAGCGCGGCTTCTTACCGTCGGCAGAAGCGATGCGGAGTTTTCGCAGAGCAGAAAGAAATATGTTGCCGCAGGCGGCTCTTCGAGAATTTTCAGAAGCGCGTTCTGTGCCTGAGTCGTCATATCGCCGCATCTGTCGATAATAAACGCTTTGAAATCGAGATCGTTCGGCTTGATATACGCCATACGACGCAGATTGCGGACATCGTCCACACCCATTGTTTTTTTGCCCTGTGCGGGCGCGAGCAAGTAGACATCGGGGCAGATTCCTCCGAAGATTTTCTTTACGTTTATGATTTTTTCGGCATCTCCGACACCCGATTTTTCGGACATTGCCATTACGGCGCACAAGCTGAGAGAGAGCAGCTTTTTCCCGCTTCCCTTCGGACCTTCGAGAATATACGCGTGGCTGAGGCCGCCGGATTCGGCATCGCGCGACAGCAGACCGTATATTTCGTCATTGCCGTACAGCCGATTCAGTTTATCCGCGATTTCGGGATTCGCACCGAGTTTTGCCATCCGCCGTCTCCTCCGTAATTTTATTCGGTCGATTCGTTCGGCCCGCGCCGCCGAATTTTAAGCATTTTTCCCATACTTTTTCATTATAACAGAAAAAGGTCGTTTTGTAAAGAATTTTATAAAAATTTACGACTATAAGTCTTTTTCGAAAAAAAAACGTCATCACCGAGTTAACGAAAAATTTAATATTAAATTATCATTTTCTATTGAAGTCGGACGGCTGTTGTGATAAAATAATCGGGTAATTATGCTTAATGTATCGGGGTGAGTTTTTGTGCGCAGATTCATAGTTTCGGCGGTTGCCGCATTAGTTGCCGTTATCCTTTCGGGATGCACACTTATTACCGATTTATCATCTGTTTTTCAGATTACAACCGCGTCACCCGTCTACGGGACCGAAGACACATCCGGTCTTACCTATCCGACTCCGACGACAGACGCGCCCGATATTTTTCATTATTATCCGTCGATACAGGACGTTTCAAAGTCGGATGTGGGAGTTCATCCCGAAAGCGGAGTTTACGACATCTCGTCCGATGACGGAGATCTGCTTGTGAGAGCGGTAATGACTCTGCCGAAAATCACCTTTGTCGGCGAAACACCGGTGCAGGAAACGGTTGACAGTCTGCTCGATTCGGTTAAAGCCGATTTTGAAAATCAAATAAAGCAGCTGTCCGATTCATATGTTTCGGACATACAGAGCGGTTACAGGGTAATCACCAATCCGAAATTTTCTGTTACCTACACGCTTACCGATTTTTCATCCGAATTTGCGAGCATACTTTACAGCATCGTACAGACAAACTCGGACGGAATTTCATCTACCGATTATCTTTGTCTTGTAATCGATCTGAAAGCGGGATTCAAGGTTGACCTGTCGACTCTGTTTTCGGGAGGGCTGTCGGACAGACTGCTCACGCTCATAAACGAAAAGCTCGCGTCCTGCGGCAAGAAATTATATTCTGGCTACGAATCAATCGCAGCCGAGCAGGTCAAAAACTGCTGGATGATTTCAAACAGCGGCATAAAGTTCATATTTTCGGCACGCACCATCGCCCCCGCATCAGAGGGCACGGTGGAAATTACGCTTGAAAACGGCGAAATCAACGGGTTGCTTAACGATTACGGAACCGCGCTTCTCGGCGATTTTCCCGCCACCGACACCGAAACAGACGGTGATGACGGCGACTGACGGCATTTGTTCGGCGGTTTAGCCGAAATTTTGTCAATTTATCGGGCGGTTATCGGTTTATGAATATTATAAAGTTTTATGACGGCGACACGCTCGTTATGAAGAAAAATCATCCGTGCGGATCGGCAAGGCTCAAGGTTTTGAGAGTCGGCTCGGATGTGCGTGTATTATGTGAGGGATGCGGCAGGGATATGACTCTCGCACGTGTCAAACTCGAAAAAAACATCAAGTCGGTTATTCCGTCAAACGTGAAATAACGGCTGAAATTCAGGAAAGGCATCTTTCAAAATGGTTAAAAACATTTTCGCCAAAAAAGAGAAAAAAACCATAAAATTTTCCAAGATAAATATCAGC
>CAZHPU010000115.1:0-5641 GCA_964534435.1 uncultured Lachnospiraceae bacterium
ATCCGATGCGACCGTATTTTCGTCAAGTCCGTCCCAGCCGTCAAATTCGTAAGAAAAAGCGTCATCCGACGCTTTTTCGGGCTGTTTTGCGGGCGTATATATCCTGCTGCCCGGATACATATAGTATGTGCAGATGACCGTGCCGTCCCAGTCGACGAAATCATACGGCACCGTTCCCTCGTTGTTAATTATCGAGCTGTAATCTTTATAGCAGACATTCAAATCGGCATTGCCCTGTACCCCGTCAACGCTGCCCTTATCGTAATACTGCCATACGCCGTATTTGTCGCTGTAATCGCCGCTCGGCTCTCCGTCGGATGTCCACTGTGCAATCCACAGTTCATAGACGGGCGCAAGCGTATCGTAGTTGAGAAGGGTGTTAAACCAGTTTCTGTTTGCGTAAACGCCCGCGTAATAGCCGGATGCGGCAATCTTTTCGCAGAAAGACAGCATCATTTCGGTGAGTTCCTGCCGTGAAATCGACTGCTGCTTGATATTTTCGATGTCACAGTAGACAGGCATATCAAACTGCTTACCGCAGATAAAGCTGAGATATTCCTCGGCATCGGCCTCGGCTTCTTCAACCGACATCGCATATGTATAGTAATATGCGCCGACTTTAAGTCCCGCGGCTTTGGCCTTTTCGTAGTTTTCCTCGAAATACGGATCCTTATTGCCTGTCGAGCCCGCACGTATGATTACGAAATCTATGCCGTCCGCCTTTGCCTTTTCGAAATCGGACGATTTGCACCAGAACGAAACGTCAACGCCGTATGTTACGTTCTCATCGTTTTTTCCGCCCGAAGCGCCGTTAAAGTAGCTGTTCGGGGTGATGAACGACCAGCTGTTCAGAACGACCTCTTTATCGGTAAGAATCAGGTGGAATCGGTAGTAATATCTTGTATACTCGGACAGACCGTCAACCGTAATCTGGGCAGATGTGATGTTTTTTCCGACCTGCACGCTTTTGTATTCTTTGAGATCGTCTTCGGATGTTCCGATATACAGAATATATTTTGTCACGAATGTTTTCGTGATTTTAAGATTCAGCGTTGCCTGACTTCTCGTTATATCGGAAGCGTACGAATTCTTTACCGTAATTCCCGACTCTTCTTCGCTTACCGTCGGCAGTGAGACGGCGGCGAGTTCGTCATCGGCTATTATCCATGCCGCAAGCACCGACAGAAAAGCGGCGACAACAATCACCACCGCAATCATCTTTCTGCTCATACCTTACGCCTCCTTAAAAACTTTTTTATATTTTACTATTATTTTTCGATATTGTCAAGCATTTATATAAAAGAATGCGGGTCGGAGCTTTTGATGTCCGACCCGCAGATCTGTTAAATTATTTTGCTTTTGTTTCGGTACCCATAACCTTGATTTCGGTAATTGCCGCCGATTTTTCGCTGTCTCCCGAATTGAAATCCGAGAATTTCAGCGATGTGGTCTCGACATTTCCGATTTCAGCCGTAATTACCGAGTCGCTGTCGCCGAGCAGAATTCTCTTCGAGCTGCCGTCCGAGAATGTGACGAGGCAGTCGGTGAAATGCGTATCGCCGTCGGCGTTGCGCAGTATAATCTGCAGTTCGCTTACCGTGACTGTCCGTCCGAAATCTATTGTGAGTTCGGTATTTTCGTCAACTGTTTTGGGCTGCCACGACTGATTCGGATATTTTCCCGAACCTCCGTTTGAGCAGAATCCGTCGATAACATTGCGTGCGGAATAGTAATCCTTGCCGTCCTTGACCTCGGAAGATGTTGCGTGCGGGTATACATTTGTCGTCGAAGCCGTATCATACTGATTCTTCGCGAGATTATGCACCTCGGAGAGTTCATCCTCTCCGACTATTCTCGCGGTTATGTTATTTGCCGAGTATGTTACGCCGAGTGACGGCTTGAAGGTATTCGGATAGCAGTTGTCGAGCGACGGCAATGTTATCGTAAGCTCGGAATCGGGGCAGTAGATTATCGTTTCACCGACACGCGAGCTTAAACATATTGCGACATAATGCTCTCCGTCGGGCAGTTTAATCTTTATCTTATCCCCCTGCTTATATACCTTTGAGGTAGAAAGTGTGACAATTCCCTTGCCCGTAGCCGATACAGACGAGCCTGTTGCCGGTTTATAGGTGACGGTAAGCTCTTTATCCGAAAGTTCGCCCGAAATGCTCTGTTTTGCCGCTTTATCGAGCATATCGTAATAATTACGCTTATTCAGTTCCTCGTCATATTCGCGGCGGTCGTTCGAGTTCCAATAGGTATTCGAATCGTAGCTTCCGTAGCAGGGAACGCCGAGGTCAATCCAGCAGGCAATCGCGCGTATCTCGCTGTCGGTAAGTCCGCCGTGTCCGCTGCGCAGTCTGGTTATCAGTGCCGACTTATGTGCGCCGTACTGATACGGGGTAAGCATTTCGCACTGGCTCATTGAGGATACCCAGTTTGTATACTTATTTGTCGAATTTGCCACCCACTGATAAACGCTGCCGTTTTTCTCCGCCTTAGACTGTGTGAGAACAAGGTAGGACATCGGGAAATATTTTTTCATTCTGTCGGCGAGAACATTTACCGATTCGAGCGATATTGCCGATTCGGCGCTTGTTTCAACCGCATAAAGTCCGAGATCGAACTCATATCCGCCCTCGTGCTGATGCAGGCTTACGGCGATAACGTTTTCGCCTTCCTTGATTGTTCCGCTCGGAACCGATACTCTGATTTTCACATATTCATCGGTCCACTGTGTATCGGCAAGCACCTGCACGCCGTTAATATATATATAGCAGGTATCGTCATAGTAGGTGTTGAGATAGATCGCGAAGTTTTCGCCGAGATCGCTCAGCTTATTTACGGTAAATGTCTTTCTTGCCCACAGATAGGTCTTACCGTCGTATGTCCAGTCGGTCGTCTGGTTCTGAAGTCGGTTTCCGAAAGGTGTTTTGCCGGATTTCCAAGACGAATCGTTAAATCCGGTCTTTGTCCAGCTGCCCGCACTCGTTCTTGAATATTTTTCGCTTGACGCCGTATAGTATTTCCATTCCGATCCGGTTGAGAAGAAGTTCGTCGTCTTGGCGTCTCCGCCGTCGCTGCCTGCAGGCTTTGTCAAAACCGCGCAGTCGAAGAACGTTCCGTCGTCATTGCCTGTAATGCTGACCGCGATTTCGTTTTCACCGACTTTGAACGCTCCCGCAGCCTTGCTTAAAGAGATTTCTTCATAAGACGACATCGAGCGCGATCCCGAATATACCGATTTGCCGTTTACAAATATCTCAATTTTACCCGTATAGGCAAGTTTCAGGGCGATGTTGCAGCTGCTTATGTCATATTGCGTGCAGGTTACCGTCTTGCGCAGGCTGAAGTTGCCCGACGATACGCGAGTATTGATTGAATCGGGAGCCGTTCCCGATTTTCCGAACGGCGCCGCCGCGAGAGTCCAGTTTTCATCGGTTTTATCTGTTTTCCAGCTGCCATCTACCTTCGATGTCGTATAGTACCATTTATCGCGGTCGGTTACGAGATACATAGCGGCCGTGTTGTCATCGCTGCCGAGTATTCCCGCGTTTATCTCGGCATATGCCGACTCTGTATCGCCGTGGCAGGATATGCAGTTTTTGTCGAGTATCGGCTGTACTACCGAAAGGTAGTCGAAGCCGATATAATCTTTGGAATAAGGATCGTAGTCATCATATTCCTCGCAGTCTGCCATCCACAAATCGGGTTCGAGCGTTTTCACACCTTCAAGCATTGCCTGTGTCGGTGTGGAAGTTGCGGTCGGCGCATAGTTTTTATCGAGGTGACAGCCTACGCATGAGAAAGTCTCGCCCGGTTGGAGTGTGGACCAGCTTCGCATGGTCTGAACGACATCGCCGTTTTCATCGAGAAGCTGGAAATATACCGGCGTTTCGGACGGCACGGTAAAGAGTGCCGATCCGTCTTCACAGACGGGTACGATGCCGAGTACCTGTTTGACATCCCATGCTCCGTTTCCTGTTGATATCGGCGAGTAGGGGTCGGATGATCCCGTTCCTCTGCCGACTGTCGCGCCTATTGCCGACGAGCGGAATTCAAGACCGACCACGCGCAGATATTTTACGCTTCCCTTTTCGATTTTGTCCTGTCCCTCGTACACGTTTGCAACATAGTATGTTCCCGTGCTTTCGGTGTAATCGACAGACGATGCGCGGTTGAAGCGTGATGTTGTCTTTATCGGGACTATCTGGCTTGCGGGCATCGAACTTGATCCTTCGGCGATCGTTATCGATTTGCCGCTTGTGTTCATAAGCACGATATCGAACGGCGTATCCGATCCGCTGTACTTTTTGCAGGTCGACACGAGAAATTCGGTTTCGCTTATGGGGTAGGGATATTTGTATACTCTGCCCTCCTGATAGTAGGCTGTATCGTTGCTTTCGGATGCCTGAATGGATTTGGTATACTTATCGGGCTTCACATAGCTGATGCAGTCTTTGCCGTTTCTGCCCTCATTCGTATCGATTATGGCAAGTTTGCCGCACTGGTAGATATGGTGTCCGCAGACTATCGCAACATACTTACCCGTTGCGTTCGGTATCTCTCTCGTGTGCAGAAGAGTTGTCGGGTTATTCGAGTCGTTTCCGAAAAGTTCGGTCTGCCCTGTTCCGTCCTCGAACATCTGGAATACCGACTGAACATACATCTGGTTTCTGTCGTTATAGTCCCAGCGTGTATAGATTATTCTGCCGTCTTCCGCAGTCGTCGGATATGTGGTATGCACCTGGTCGTAGCCGAGTCTTATGATATTGTTTCCGTCGGCATCGCATTTATACATATTCGAAACGGGAGTTATCCAGCAGTCAACCGTCTGTGTATCACGCGTCGAATTGAAAATTATGCTTCCGTCCGAGGTGAAAACGGGCTCTATATCGGCCTGACCGTTGCCGAATGTCAGCTGTTTGTTCTCATCTGTCGTGAGATCGTAGATGTAAAGATGATAGTCATCGTTTTCATTTGACTTCATCGAATAAACGACCTTTGTGCCGTCTTTCGACACATCGGGATCGCGAATTACGCCTTTTTTGCAGTTTACAAGTGTTTTTTCTTCCTTAACGACCTTGCCGTCCTGACTTGTGAGAGTGAGGAGTGTCATTTTCGATCCCGGTCTGAATGTCGCTTCGTTTCCGTTCGCGCTTTGGTTTCCGTCGTTATACTCTTCGGCAAGTCCTTCGGTGTACGCGTAATGAGATCCGCCGAGCTGTTTATGGTAGACGACTATATAGCTCGTGGCGCAGTCCATCATATGATCGAGAAGCTCGGAGCTTTCAAGCGTATCGCTTGCCGAAATCGGCAGGCCGATGCAGAGCGCGGCTATAAGTGTTCCGAGAACGGCGGCTATAATCGCTATTCTGAAAATTACGCCCTTTTTGAAATCATTTTTCATGATATTTTCCCGCCTTTCCTATCACTTCGTTATTTTCAGCGGAGTCGCCGCGGCGTTTCCGCTGCTGTCGGTTATGCTTACGATATAGTATGCCGCATTTTCACCGACATCAATCGGAGTCGGCAAAGTCACGGTTACTCTTTCGGCTCTCTCGGCTTTTTCGACGGTTACCGACGACTCGCCGATAATCTTTCCGCTGTCGTCAAACAGTTCGATTTTAACCGTCAC
>CAZHPU010000116.1:0-5410 GCA_964534435.1 uncultured Lachnospiraceae bacterium
GTACTCAGTCCCATAATATAGACTCCTTTCATTTTGAACGACCCCGTTTCGGGGGGAGTTGCGAGATAAAAGCTGTCCCCGTGCCGACCATGGGTCACGGTTTGGATTTGTGCTACAAACGCTAGCACGGGAACAGCCCCATAATGGGTTAAGATTCTTTCTGCTCCGTGGAAGGTTCCTGGGAAGGTTCGTCGTCGCTTGAAGTCCCGTGAAATGCGAACATCTCCTCCACGCCAGCAGGGTCTTCAGGATGATAGAAATCTTTGTACGTAAGCGCGTTTTCCATTAGGTGGTCACCTCCTCATAAGTAATTTTGTGGGAATCAAGAAGGAACATTGATGACTGATAGATCTCATTCGGTTTGTTGATGATTGTTCCGCTCACGGATTTGCTGCGAATGGTGTCACTGATTCCTGCACCCAAAACTGCTTTTGTACCGGCATCAACACGAATATCATTCATCGAACAGTTGCTGAAATAGACAGTTGTGAGTGATGATCCTGCGCTGTTACCGCCCTTGATTGATGGCCTCTTACATGTATCGGAATAGCCATCAAATGTAACGTTGTTGCAATATATATTGGATACACCGTATCCGAAATAGCAGGAGTACGGGTTATCATGATTGCCGCTCGTATTCTTAATTTTGCGTAATATCGTGTCTTGAAATGATATAGATGTCGAATACGCGAATGGCAAGTATTCTCTTTCAATAAGTGCAGGAATTTCGTCTGTAGCCGAATGCCTATACTTGCTCGACATCCCTAATTTGGAAATATACGCCCCACCATGTTCACCACCTTCAAGCACGCATTTAGATACAAGCAAATGACGTCCCCTGATGAAGCTCAAAGCACAGTTTGATACTGATATAACAGAATTGTGTATCCATGCACTACATTCCTTGACATTTAAGCCATAAATTGATTGTACACTACTGGTGCTAGGTGAACTTCCCGTTATTGTGCACTCGTCAACGATCACATAACCGCCAGAACTTTGCATAATCACAGTGCTTAAACCATATTTCGGAGTTCCTGCATCGATTGTCACTGCGAAATTTGATCTTTTAAGGCAAGTCAAGTTATAACGACCTTCATAAACGTAGGCATAGAACGCCCCGGAAGTATCTGGACAGGATGCAGTCATGTGAACGTTCATTTTCACACCGTCTGTGTAAAATATCGAACTGTATATTTCATTTTTTGTACTGTTAGAATATATACAATAGACTAGCAAACAGATCGAAATAGCTTTGGAGGAATCAGTTAATATATACGAACCGCCCATAAAAGTTGCTGCTCTGCAAGCAACATAAATAGCAAATAATCTTATGTTACTATCATCCACACTATGCGTGAACTCTATGCCGCTCCCAGTTTTTGTTCCATAGAACACAACGGACATATCTGCATTATACGTTGAGTTGCCTTCTTCATCATATTTCCAACCTACCGAGATTGCAACACGGCAATGGTATCCAATTTCTTTAAAATTCGATAAGTCCGCTGTGATCTTATGCCCATTAAAATCGATTATACACGATTTCATAATAGCCAGGGTAGACGTCAAAGTAATATCACTAAGCAGTCTGAGAATTACCGCGCCACCAGTAAGATCGCTATAGTTGGCTTCTCCGAACTGATATACCATCACACCAGTCGCCACTTCTGTGTCACTGCCGTTATCAAAACTTCCAGCGTTAATATCGCTTACGGCAGTGTATATGTCATCGTAGTATTTTTTCACAGGATTCGTGGGGTATTGTCCTATCTTAGTGAAATCGTAATAGTCTAGATTATCGCAGGTGGCTGTGGTTTGAAACAGCTGGGTATGACGAATATAATCATCCAACTCCGGCGGATCAGGCAACTGCATAACGAAATTCGGACACACGGATCTCGTCGGAGCGATGGAGTTAATATCCGCCTGCAGCTTGGTGTCCGCTTCCGTCCGTGCAGTGATCTCGGAATTCAGCGATGCTTCGATCGTATCTGCGACCTTCTGGGCGTTCGTAGCAGCCGTATTGGCATTGCTCACAGCCGTAGCAGATGCGGTTTCCCTGGCAGTCTCCGCGGATACACGCTTGGCTTCGGCATTCGCACGATTGGTTTCCGCAGTAGCTCTGGCGGTCTCAGCACTTACCCGTTTAGCTTCAGCATTTACGCGATTCGTCTCCGCAGTAGCTCTGGCGGTTTCCGCGTCTGAACGCGTCTTTTCCGCAGTAGCTCTGGCAGTCTCTGCACTTACACGCTTAGCCTCAGCGTTCGCGCGATTCGTCTCTGCAGTAGCTCTGGCAGTCTCGGCTGATACACGGCTCGTTTCATTCGACAGTCTCGTGCCTTCGTTCGTACCACGCTCGGCCTCTGCCTTTACTCTGGCAGCCTCATTGTTGATTCGCGTGTTCTCGTTTGAACTCCGGGTAGACTCTGCATTCGCCCTGGCGGTTTCGCTGTTGATTCGCGTGTTCTCGTTCGAACTCCGGGTAGACTCTGCATTAACGCGATTCGTCTCATTGCTCGCACGGGTGTTTTCTGCTTCTGCCCGCTTTGCTTCCGCGTCAGTACGACCCGTTTCTGCTTCTGCTCTCTTGGTCTCAGCGTCGGCACGTGCGGTCTCATTCGTCTTGCGAGTGCTTTCTGCGGACACACGATTGGTTTCATTACTTGCCCGCTTGGTTTCCGCGTTCACACGTTCCGTTTCATTGCTTACACGGGTGCTTTCAGCCTTCTCACGACTCGTCTCTGCGAGGGTTCTGGCACTCTCGTTGCTGGATCTCACAGCCTCGGACTGCTTACGGATGCCCTCCGCGCTGCTTCTCGCGTTCTCCTGCGAGTTTCTCAGATTCTCGTTCTGTATACGCGTATCCTCGTCGATCACACGCTGGGATTCCGCGCTGGCGCGTTCTGCCTCATTGCTCAGCAGCGCCCACGAATATGCCGACGGATCAGTAGATGCTTCCGTCTTGTAGTCGCTGTACTGACCCATGTAGGTGTATACCACGTCCTCGACAGGACTGGTGGTAAAATCCGTTACGCCGTCTGCACTGTTGGCATATGCCAGATGCACGTAGGCGTTGTCACCGCGCACAGGGAAGCCCGTGCCGATGTCCGTGGTGATGCCACCGTATACAATGTTCACGTTACTCATCGTCTCCCACCCCCGCTAAAATGATGAAGTTCTTGAGGTTTTTAACTGAAGTATCGTCCTCGTCCGTACCCCACACGGAAATGGTGCATCCGTGAATGGTGAAGCGAATATCAGCCGAATACTTGCCGACAGGAATCTTGGTATCATCCTCGTGCAGTGTGATGAAGTTCGTACCGGGGTCGTTCTGCACTTGAATGAGGATCGGACTCTCAGGTGAAGGAAGTTCCCTCACCGTAAGAGTCAGCGTGCCTTGAGAGGTAATATCAATGCCGTTCGATTCCACTTCAACTGCGATCGTTCGGCATGTACCTCGAGGAATATAAATCGCATCTACGTCGCTCATTTACTACGCCTCCTTTGTATACTCAAATATAAGGATAATCTTCTTCGTCCCTGTCCAGCTTGATCCGAATGCCATGTACACGTCTGTACCATTGACGTACAGGTTCACTGTCCAGGTCGCTGAACCGTGATAGGCCGCGGGGACAGGTCGCCAAGTATTGCCGTCGGACGACTGTACAAATGCCCGGATGCTGATCGGGACTTTAATCGCATTGGGCAGTGTGGCAACCTTCTCTTGATTGTTCACAACCGAGCTGGACGTTTCAATGCAGACACGGTAGATCGCTGTTCCGTCAATCCATGTGTTCCCGGTATCAACCTCTTGGGTGGAATATACTTTGTAACCCCCGGCAAGATCAACCGGCTCGTGGAAGCGGTAAAAGAAATCATCGTCTGCTTTCGGTGCATCGCCGCCGAAGCCCATGCGACCTGTGGATTCGTCAATATCCCAGAACTGCTCTTTGGTCGGCATCTCGTCTGAAGCCGTGCTTGAGCCGTACAGGTCAGTGACCGTCAGCCGGAACTCATAGCCGGTCATATCGTTAAAAGAGTCGACGATTGTCCCGCTTGAGGTGAGCAGCCCGGAAATGGATGTAGAAATGCTGGACGTAGTAATCGCGTCCGTATCCGTCCAGTCCGTGTCTCCGATCTGGCGATACTGGACTTTGAATGCCAGCGAGTTTTTCTCGACGTCGCTTACCAGCAAGCTGTTCGCCGTTGCCGTAGCTTCGATCATCGCGCACGTGCCGTCAATCGCGACAACACCGGCTTCTGTAGCTCGCTGAACCGTGAACGACTGAATGGTCGGCGCAGCCCACGGAAGAACCGTGTTCGTGATTGTCAGCGTGCCCGTTAAACCTCTGGTATCCGTGATTGTGAACACCGAGGCAATCTCGCCGCTGCCGGTAAACTGCTTGTATCTAAATCCTGCCTGGATGCGGGTCAGCTCATTACCTTCGCAAACACCTTTCAAGCTAGAAACCGAAGCGCCGTACATTGTCGTGTTGGACAAAATAGCTACATAACCACTTTGATTTTGAACGTACGCATCGATCTGTCCTACCGTTCCAACCCACTGTCGGGTCTGCGAAGCCAGCGTAAGACTCGGTTTGGCATCGTCCGGAAGTGCTACCGTCGACGTTACCGAAATCGAACCATACGAAACCCCGGAAACAGTCGTTACGGCCTCAATGGTCAGTGTCGTTGTCTGGGACGTCGGGAAGTACGAACCCGCACTTGTCGGAACAGTGAATGTGTGCGAAGTCGCCGTGCCAATGTCGACACTGGACAGCACAGTGTCACCGATTTTGTAGTTCAGGGTAGTTACGCTGTCGTCGATGATGCGGTTGATCGTAGTCGTTACATTCTCACCCAGCTTAACGCTCGTCTTATCGACGGTTGGAATATTACCGAGAAGCTCATATTCGACATCTATTGTCCAGCTGGCAAGTGTAGTGTTTACGCTGATGGACTTGCCGCTCTGCGGCTGGATAACGCCCATGTAGATCGGCTGCCCTGCCTTGAACTGCTGCTTGATCCACTTTGCGAACACGCCGCTGCCGGAGTAGGAGCGCGAGATGGTTGCGTAGCCGTAACCGCTCTTGTCCCAGCCTTCCATAGCGATGAATGCGTTTTCCAGCACACTCGTACCGTCGATGGATGCCCATTCAGACACCCCGGAAGAGGCAGACGGTCGGAAACCAATCTGCAGCTGCTTCTGGGACGAGTTGCCGTTTCGCACATACCCGTGAACCGTGACCTTGGTGATGTTCGCGCCATCACTGGCCAGATCAGCGTTCAGCGGGTAAGTAAAAATAAACTGGCGCGGATAGTAACTGCTGTTGGTGGTCTGATAGTTGTACAGCACTACCCACTGACCGACCGCCGAAGTACAGGCAGTCGGGGTTAAGGTGATGGT
>CAZHPU010000117.1:0-5279 GCA_964534435.1 uncultured Lachnospiraceae bacterium
CCGTCCTTACACAGACCGACGCTTTCGGAAATACCGTAAATGTTCATTACGGCGCATGGCCGAAATCGGGTATTTACTGGGATGAAACATCGGTATCGCTTGACCTCTATTCAAACAGAAAGACAGGCGACGGCGGAGAGACCGTTCCTCTTATCTCGGTAAAACTCAGACTCTACGGCAGCGTAGGAAAAACATTCACCAAAGACAGTATCTCGATTCGCGATGATATCGGACGGCTTCTCTCGGATGACAGTATTCCGTTTGAGGTTTACTCGGTATCTTCTTATGCCGAAGACAGCATAGGCGGCTACTACATTGTAACATTCAAAGGCATAAAAGAGGGCATCGCAGTCGCGCGTGCCGAAATCGACGGATATGAATCGAATCTCACAATCAGCGTTGTCAATGAACTCATAATCAACAGCTCGGACGGAAAGATTACACTTAAGTCCGGAGACGAAAAAGAAGTCGAATTTACATTCTATGTAAACGGCGACGACGGACAGCGCCGGATCAAACCCGAATCGGGTAAACTCAGCTGGACAGTCACGATTAAGAGCGGCGAAGACGCGGTAATATGCGGCGATGACAGCGTTACTTATGACACGGCAAACGGCATACTGAAAATCAATGTGATAGCACGACTGCTCGAAGATATATCGATGCAGGAGGCGCATATTTCGGTTAGCTGCACATACGCCTACGGCAGCGGCGAATATGAGAAGATGACCGAAACGGTCGATATAATCGTTGAGGTTGACTCGCCCGATTTCGTCTGCCTGAAACTCGGTGACATTGCAGACGGCTACCGCTTCATGCACAGCTATACCGACAGCGATAGGCGTTCAATCGGTAATCTCGCATCTGATTTGAGCGACGGCGACGGAATCTACGTCCGTAGCGAGTATACTGAAGTAAACGACGTCGATATGAGCATATTCACATTTACCGTTGACGGCGAAGCACTTACGCCCGACAGCGACGGATATGTCCGCCGCCTCTCGACCGAAAGCGGTGAATATGAAACGGTCGCGAGAATCGTTCTCGGCGAAAAGACCGAGAGCGATGACGGATACAGCTTCTATTCGGTATCGGTAGAGGGTTATACTCTCGAGAGCGATGCGACACTTTCGGCAAAATTCCGCGACATGACGACCGTTTCGGTTAAAATCGCGGGAAACTCACAAAATTAAACGATATCTGTCTTACAGTCGGAAAATTTCCGACTGTAAGACAGACCTAAACCCAAAACAAACAACCTGCGAAAGGATAGGTACATCGGAATGCGGAAAATAATCGGAAAACTGAATAATAACTCCGGCGCATCTATGATGATGGCTCTGCTTCTGATGTTTGTCGCCGTGATGGTCAGCGCGGTAATAATATCGTCTGTAATCAGCGCGACAACTGCAATCCGCAATGATAAGCAGCAGCAGCAGGCATATCTGTCGGTCAGTTCGGCGGTCGAACTGATACGTGACGAACTCGATTCGGGTAACTGCGATTATTCGATTGAGACCGTAAAAAAATACGGCACTGATTCCGACAGAGAGAATGACAAAAATGTTGAGGCCACAATACCTACCGAAAAAGAAGGAAGCGGCATTTTCTGGGAGATTATAAAGAGCGGTATCGATTATCTCGACAAAAATCCGGCTGCCGCATTCGATAAAACCTATACGATAAATGCCGATGGCAACGATTCTGTCAGCGCGGAAGTCGCGATGAAACTCGACAGCTCCGGAAATTATACTCTTACCGTCTGGTTTGTCGGCGGCGGTACCGAAAAATACCGTATCTGCATGACTGCGGAGGGAATCAAGACCGAAGATTCTGCGGATTCAGAAGAGAAAGAGAGTTCCGGCTGGTGGCCGTGGGGAGGGACTAAAGTAAAATATTATGTCCGCACCACAACCTCATCGATTCAGTGGAAGAACACGCGCGTGACACGTAAGGAGGCTTGACATATGAAGAATAAAAAATATATGAAAAAGCTCCGTGATAAAAGCGGCGAATCTCTTATCGAAACATTGACCGCTCTGCTTATTTGCACGCTTGTCCTGCTTTTTCTCTCAACCGCGATTTCGGTTGCCGCGAAAATCAATAAAAAAATCAGAGAAACCGATATTTCGTTTAATTACGGCACATCGGAAACCGACAGCATAAATGTCGAAATCGTCGACGAAAACAATCAGTCTGTCGGCTCCGCAAAAGCATATCAGTATACCGATGATGTCGGATATCACTATTATAAAGGGGCAAACGGCAATGACTGAGGTTAAGATTAAATCGAAAAAAGGCTTTACCCTCGTCGAAATGCTCTGTACCGTCATTGTGCTGCTGCTCATAACATTGCTGATGGCGGTAGGCGTTCAGCTCGCCGTGCGCTCACTCCGTACACTTGTTATGGATTCCGAATCGCAGGTGCTCTGCTCGACAATAAGAGCGTCGGTCAGCGACGAACTGCGTTATTCGGGAACAACAACCGTAAACGGCGGCAATATCAGCTTTTTCAGCCAAAATTACGGAGAGGGCGTCGAATATTCGACAAACGAGGACGGACAAATACTTCTCGGCGGCAATAAGATTCTCTCGTCAAAATCGTATACCTATGATATGAAGGCATCGGTAACTCTTAAATCATACGACAGCACATCGAAAATTTTCAGCGTATCGGTGAAAGTAACCGATTCGGACGGCAACCTGCTCGCAAGCTCCGATTTTCAAGTGCAGCGTCTTAACAGCTGACGGCATCCGATTTTCCCGTTTTCGGCTGACATTGAACCCCGCATCGCAAAATATGAATGAAACACGCATTTTCTGCTTTTTATTTAACCTTGAAAGGTGGATAATTCTACGGCTACCGAGACACTCCTCTATTCCGAGATAAATATTATTTCGATTTTGGTTATGACGGTGATTGCGATAAACGCAATCCGAATGGGCACGTCGATAAAAGAAAAAACGATGTTGTTTGTCGCCTCCGTAATCTGTGCGGCTGTCGCCAATATCGCCGACCTTATGTGGAATATCGGCAAACAAAACCCCGGGATGATTTCGACCGACAGAATGTGGACAATTAACTTTATGTATTTCTTCTTTCTGTGCGGATGTACATACTGCTGGTTTCTTTATACGCAGACCGATTTGAACGGTAAAGTCCCGTCAATAAAATTCTGCCTCTTTAATGCCATTCCGATTTTTCTGCTTATCGCTCTTCTTATAATTTCATATTTTAACGGCTGTCTCTTCTATTTTGATGAAAATCACGGATATCATCAGGGACCGCTCTTCCTTCTTCAACACGTTCTTGCATACGTATATATTTTATATGCGTCGCTCGTATGCCTGAGACACGCCCTGATGAGCGAAAACTACGCACGCCGTGACGATCTGTTCGCAATGGCATCATTTGTTCTTCCGCCGATAATTTGCACCCTGTTTCAGCTTTTTTTCCAGACAATACCGATTTTGGCGGTCGGAATCGTAATCTCATTTCTGCTTGTCTTTATTCAGAATCTCGAGGGCATGGTTTCGAAAGATATGCTTACCGATATAGCGAACAGAAGGGAAATGCTCCGCTATCTTTCCGCCAAACTGAAAAATGTCGGCAGCGGAAAATCACTCTATTTTATGTTCATAGACATCGACAGCTTCAAAAAGCAGAATGATGAATACGGCCACGCCGAGGGCGACAGAGCGCTCGAAACGCTTGCGGCAGCTCTTAAACAGCTCGGTATCGAGACAGGCGGATTTTGCGCACGTCTCGGCGGCGACGAATTTGCGTTTGTCGTTGAGTGTTCGGATGATGACGAAGCCGAATCGGTGAAAAAACGTATGAACGATCTCGCCGATGAAAAATCGGGCGAAACGAATTTGAAAATGAAACTCAGTATAAGTGTCGGTTACGCGAAAAATAAATCGGGCGGCGAAATCGCAAGCCTGATATCGAGTGCCGATGAGGCAATGTATGAAGAAAAAGCGGCGAAAAAAGCCAAAAGACTCTGATATTATTGAAATTCTTATACAAAACGCGGTAAAATTCCGCGGTTTGATTAAAGACGGGAGGTGAACGTATGCTTGATTTTTTTGCCGAAAATTATGCGACAACCGTAATGGCGGCGATTGCTTTTATGATTTTTGTCAGCGGAAGCAATATGGAATCGCAGAGAATCAAGAATAATTTCATATACGCCACCTTCTCACTCCTTCTGCTGATTTTGGCGGAAGTGGTCGAAAACTATTTCGCATCGCTCGATAAACCGTCGACAATGCGCATATTGACCTCCGCGATTGCTTATACCGCCCGTCCCGCGATTATCTTCTTCGTCACAATGATCCCCGCGCAGAAGAGATGGCCGCGTGCCTATAAACTGCTCGTTATACCGCTCTTGTTTGATGCGCTTGTTTCGTTCTCGGCACTCTTTACCGATATTGCCTTCGGTTATACCCCGTCGAACAGCTATTACAGAGGCCCGCTCGGATTTACGACATTTGTCGTCGGCGCCATGTACCTTCTGCTGTTGTTCTTCTTTTCGCTCAGACATCTTCGCAACGGCGAAAAAGAGGATAATATTATTTCCTTTGCGGCAATGATAATCATCGGTATCGGCGTGTTTGTCGAATATGAATGGTCGATTACCGGCTCTCTCCCCGCTCTCGCGGTTTTCTGCCTGATTTTCTATTATGTATATCTTCTTATAAGTCAATATTCGACCGATTACCTGACCGGCGCATATAACAGAAGCCGAATGTATAAGGAAGTTCAGTCGAGAAAGAAATGCGAACGCTACTGCATCATCTTCGATATAAACGGACTTAAACAGATAAATGACCGTAAAGGTCACTCCTGCGGCGATGTCGCACTTAAAACCTTTTCGAAGGCTGTTTTTGACTGCCTGCCGTACGGAGCGACATTTTACCGTATCGGCGGCGATGAGTTCACGATTATCTACCGTACCTCATCGGCAATAAAAGTCGCCGACCTTGCCGCGAGAATCGAAAAACAGGCGGCGGGACTGCCGTTCGGCGTGTCCTACGGCTACGCACATTTTGTGAATTATTCGGATTTCGATAAAGCCTTCGGCGAGGCCGATACCATGCTTTACGTGCGTAAAAAATCATTCTGGAAAGACTGGAACGAGCATCACGCCGATAAAGCGGTCTGATATAATTATAAAAATAATAATAACCCTCCGATTTCACCCGAAATCGGAGGGTTTTGCTTTTATGGCTTTAGCCGGTTGAGGACGGGACGTCCGAAACAGACAACCACCCGC
>CAZHPU010000118.1:0-5256 GCA_964534435.1 uncultured Lachnospiraceae bacterium
TAGCCACGCTGCATTTCGGAAGCTCTCCCTTTTTGTCTGTCGACATAAGCATAATGTGAGTTGTCTGAAGCGCGATGGTTTCCTTCCCGTATTTTTCTCCCACGGCATTGTTTCCTGCGGCATACGCCCGATCGGCCTTCTTCTGACTTGCGTCGATGTCCGACTTCAGCTTTCCGAAAATTTCTTTCTTCTTCTGCTCGGCAACATTTATCGAAGCATGCTCCAATGATGATTTCATCATCGAAAGGAATTTGTCTCCGACAGGCTTTGCAAAAAGGGAATCATCGTCTACGGTATCCTCAAATTTTTCCTCGTCATTGATTTCGACATAGTCGAACTTGTTCTTGAACAGTCTGGACTCGGTTATCGTATAAATAAGCTGAGAATATTGACCTCTCTCAACAGCATCTTCAAGCACCATTCCGGTCGGATCCGCTTGAATCATATATTGCAGCGTTTTGGCGGCAAGTACCGATGCCGCACGGGTTTTTGCGATTGAGCGGGCATGGTTCTGGATGAATGTCGAATAGAGACTTTGATTCTCCTCTATATCATCGGCTATGATCTTGCGGTACGGGGAAGTCTCGTACGGAAGCCTGTTTCCTTTCGCCCAGTCGCATTTTTCTTCTCTGCTTGCCATGCCGAGAACTGTGTCGATGTTTTTGCACAGTAATGTTTTTATATCGATCTCGTCCTGAGTGAATGTTGTTCCGTCCTGAAGCTGCTTGCGCTCTTTGCTTCTTTGTATATCTACCCGAAGCCCTTCCGATTCGAGTGTTTTCTTGGCTGTGGCAAGCAGAGCATCGCCGACAGGTCTGCAGAAAAGTTCGTCATCGCTTAGAATTGCGTCTATCTGCTTCGAGGAGAATTTTTTGTAATTTTCTTCGAACTCGGCAGAATTCGCGATAAGCGATATTATGGCGAACGACTTGCCTCTTTCGACTGTATCCCTCAGCACATCCGACGTAGCTTCCGCTCTGATCATATATTTAAGTGTTGCCCCCGCCAGCGCAAGTCTTGCCTGATCATTAGCCGAATCCTTGAGAATTTGGCTCTCGTGAGCGTTCAGGAAACGGTATGTTCTGATTGAATCCGAAATATCATGATTCAGTATGATTTCCGCGGAAAGCGGGCGCTCTTTGACATCTCGTGCTTCGTTGATATAACCCTTCAGGTACGAATTGAATTTTTCCGCTTCCTTTTCGGGATTTATGTCTTCTTCGCGATTTTCGTTTTCCTCGTAGATAACGCTGAGTCGGTCGAATTTTTCGTGATTGTCGATGATGTTGATGTGATTGTTGTTTTCGATATCGTCTTCGCTTATTTCTTCGTCATCATCGTCACCGAGATTTTCGCCCTCGTCCGAATCGTCTTCGTTGATTTTGTTCGGATTTTCTTCGGGCTTCTTTTCGGCCTCTTTCTTTTCGGCCTCTTTCTTTTCGGCGTTTTCTTTTACGGGAACCTGCTCGGCTTTCGGCTCTGCCTTCTTTTCTTCAATCGGATTCTGCCTTGCAAGTTCGATGTTGTCAAGAAAATCTTTTCCCGCACAGTAACAGTCGCGGCGCGTGGGTCTGTCAAGCGTATTTCTTCCCTCAATCAGCTTCTTAACATCCTCGGGATTTGAAAGACGCTCGGAAAATCTTGCCTTGAAATGAGCTGATTTTATAATCATGTCCGCCAAATCTTTGGTTTTTCCCGCATTTACAAGCTGACGTATGGGAGTTTTGACTTCGCCCTGAACACCGTTTCTCTCTTGCCTTTCAATCATTGCCTGCTCTCCGTTCAGCATTTCGGCAATAACATAGCCGGCAATGAGATATTTCGCTTCGTTAAACAGATTCTTGTCGATTTCGAGCATTTCATCCGACCATTTTTCACCCGGAGCGAGAAATATTTTATCGTTCTCAAGCGTGTGCAGATGAGTGTTGTAATCGTTTTTGTAGCCTTCGGCGAACTGCTCGACCGTCGTCAGAGCTCTCGCGGCGTCTCCAGCGTCTTCGCCGAGCCCGTCAAACAGTCTGTCATATCCCGCGATGCACTGTCTGCCGTCGGCAAGACGGAAAGCGTTTTCGGCCGCGCGTACAGCCGCCTCCGCAGCTTCACGCTGCTGCCGCTCCTTTGCCTCATCTGCGATAAGTTGCTCGCGTCTGAGCGCCTGCTTGTGTTCCATCGGGCTCATTCCCGCGTATCGGGGATCGTCTCTCCATTCGGGCTTTTCCCACGCTTCACGTTCTGTATCCACACGCATGGCCACAGTCTGCTCGAACATGGAATAATAGCCTATCTGACGCAGCTTTGTCGACGCAAATTTCAGCACGTCCATTGCGAATTGAACACGCGCGGCTTCGTAATCTCCGTCCCAGACCTTGTCGGGATGCTGCTTTAATTTGCGCTCGATGTAGGCTTGCGCATCGGCACGGAGCTCTTCGAATTTGGCTGCGGAGTCATGAATTTTCTTTTCAATGTCGACTCCGTTTTCGAATCCGAGCTGTTCCAAAGCCTCAAGGGATTCGCGCATATTTTCGAACTGTTTTGATGTGCGGAAGGTTTTGCTCCATCTTCCGCAGCGGGCGAGCAGCGAATTTACCGTTGCCTGGGCATTCTGCGTTACCAACTGTTCGGGTGCACGCTCATCGCAAGTCGCGGCTCCGTCGGCATCCGGCTGTCCGATTTTGAGTATAACGACACGGTCTTCTTTCATATATACATTGAAATCGTCCGTTCTGTCGGTCACAATCTCATTTTCGGTACTCAGAGCATACTGCTTCAAAGCGCTGCTTATATTTTTGTTTGTTATGTTGAAACAGGCGATGCCGTCACGCATGAATGAGTAGGCGAGTTCGCTCGACTCATCAACCTCTTCTGTCGGCAGATATGTCTGGGTTGTGGATGATACACGGTAATATTTGTACGGATCGAAAATCGCGAAATACGGGTTTGATACCTGCTCGGCGGCATCCTCAAAACTGTTTGCCGTGAGTGTGTAGTTCTGCCATCTGTTGGTGATTTCTCTCTTTTCCTCGTCGGAACGCTTCAGCCCGAATTTGTTTGTCAAATCCTCGAACATGTTGTATCCGACCATGGCAAGCGACTCGGAATTGCCGAAGAAAACATTAAACGCCTGCTCCATGCTGCCGCCGAAATTCGAGAAATCTCCGGTGCGAATCGCGTTTGCCGCATCATTGTAGTGAGTCAGTTTTTCACGGCCGCTTTCAACCGCGTTTTCCATCTCGGAGAACAGAAAATCGGTGCGGTTGTCAAAATCTCCGTTTGCCGCCTTTTCCGCGTCATCGGGATTCATTTTGTCATACAGAATGTGATAGCTCTTGCGGATGTTCAGATATGCATTCTTGTCTATGACATTGTTTCCGAGAGCGGCAAGCGCGACAATCGTCTCGTTGTATTTGAGACTCTCCTCGGAGCCGTCGGTCTTGATAAGCTGACCGAGCCAGCGACCTTTGCCGACTTCCTTGATTGTCCCGTCGTTCTTCGTCAGACCGAGACGTTTGACGGCACTCCGCCATTCGAGCTCCTGTCTGACTTGAAATTCGACATTTTTCATGACCTCGTTGCGGCAGAGCTCGGAATATTCGTAGCGGCTTATATTGTTCGGCCCGATTGTGTTGCTGTCGGGTCTCAGACGGCGGTTGATTTCGCCAAACGGATGAGTGGCGCAGAAATTGTTGAAAGATGCATCGAGATTCTGCGGGTTGGGACCCATTTGTCTTATTTGACGCTTTACTTCCTCAATCGCCTGCTGCATTTGCGCGTCGGTTAACGCAATCGGTTCTCCGCTTCCGTTTGTCAGCTTTTTAAGCAGGAGATCATAGTACATTTGAAAAGTAGACGGCATATTGTTTTTTCTCCTTATATGAATTATGAAAATATGAAAAATATGAAAATCGGTTTTCCTTTACCGATTATAATACACCCGACAGCGGCATTTTGTTTCGCTTTTTTTTAATTTTAATGTAAAATTTTTGTGCAAAAAATCGTTATTTCGTTTGAAATCACAATCGGCTGCTTTTCGCCAGTGCCCGACGTCTTACTCTCCGTGAGAATTTTTGTAGGCGGCGAGTATATCGCTAGGCAGCCCGTTCGGTGTCAATGCTTTCGCATTATCCTCGCTGCCGTCTTTCAACGCCGTAGAGTAATACCAGCATTTGTATTTGAGCATGTCAAGCGTCTTGTTCATCTGCTCGATTTCCGCCTCGACGCGCTCTTTCTGCTTTCTGATAAGTTCGAGCCTGTCGGCGTATGTCGACGGTCCCTCCGCACACCGGTCCATAAACCGCTTTATGTCCCTGATTTCAAGTCCCGATTTTTTCAGACATTCGATTACTCTCAGTGCTTCGATTTCGCTCTCGCCGAATTTGCGGATCCCCGATTCGCGTTTTATACGCGGAAAAAGCCCCTGTTTGTCATAATATCGAATAGTCGAAATCGGCAAATCAAACATTTTCGATATCTGTCCTATTGTATACATAGCCGCCTCCGAAAAAATAAATAAAATTTCAAAAATCTCTTGACATAAAGTCAGGTTTAGGTGCTATACTGAGTATAGCATATTTGCGGTTTTATTACAAGATGTTTATATGGAGGAATATTTAAGTGAACAAACCCTATATTATTTGTTATATGATGACTTCGGTTGACGGGAGAATAGACTGCGCCATGACCGAACAGCTGCCCGGAACCGAAGAATACTACACCGTGCTCGACTCGCTCGATACTCCGACACACCTGAGCGGACGCGTCACCGACGAACTCGAAATGGCTCTGCCGGGAAAATTCTCTTATAAATCGTCTGCACCCGTCGGGAGAGAAGAATTTTATAAAGCGTCGGATGCCGTCGGCTATGAAGTCGTGGTTGATACAAATGGCAGCCTGCTTTGGAGAGATCAGACGGATGAAGTAACCCCTCTTCTCGTTTTGACAAGCGAGAGAGTCGGCATTGACTATTTGAATTATCTCGAAGAAATACACGCGTCGTATATTGCCTGCGGCAAAGAGCGGGTAGATCTTGAACGCGCCTGCGAAATTCTTGCCGATAATTTCGGCGTTAAGAGAATGGCGGTTGTCGGCGGCGGACACATAAACGCGGCATTTCTCGCGGCGGGACTTTTGGATGAAATCGGTATTCTCATCGGTGCGGGCGTTGACGGACGCGGCGGCATGAGCGCCGTGTTTGACGGACTGCCGTCCGCGAGACCCGTTACCCGACTGAAACTTAAAGATGTGCGCACGTTCGAAAGC
>CAZHPU010000119.1:0-5231 GCA_964534435.1 uncultured Lachnospiraceae bacterium
GGTTGAAACCGTTTCCGTAAAAAGACGTTTTTTCAGTTTGTAAACCGATAATGCGACGGCAAGAGCTACCGGAACATATATTGCCGATGAAAGCGATGAAAATACGAATTTCCCGCTTACAATCAGACATACCGACACCGAAACCGCCGTAGACAAAAGAAGAGATATAAACGCTATGATAATTATCCGCTTTATGCTTGCACGGGAAAGCGACAGAAAAGAAACAGAAGCAAGTGTGATTGCTATAATGTTGAAAATCAAATTTGCACCGACAATTCCGGACAGTGCGCCGATAGCCACGGCGATAATCAAAAATATATACGAGACTGTCAGAGACGGGATTTTCGGCATATTGCTTTCGTTTGTGTGTTCCATACGGTAAATTCCTTTGATACTTACTTGATTTCTGCCTTTACCTAAGCCGCAATTATTTGATATTATAACATAAACAAAATCAAATGTAAAGCAATTTAGTAAAATCTATTGACGAAATAGGGAAAAAAGTATATAATATCCTCGAAAAAAAGAAAATGCGGAATTACGCGTTTTTGATATTTTGATTGTCATTGAATGTAGGATTGCCAAACGCCGTTTTGTGCGGTATTACAGGAGAAAAAATATGGATAACAACAGATTATTTGAATTTGAGAAAATAGATCCCTCAAAAGAAAATTTCGGCGTTTTTACCGAGATAGGGAAAAAGTGGCTGCTGATAGGATGCGAAGATGCCGAAAAAGGAAAAACAAACCTTATGACCGCAAGCTGGGGAATGATGGGCGTTCTTTGGGGGAAACCGGTATGCACCCTGTTCGTAAGACCTCAAAGATACACAAGGGGACTGATTGATAAATCGGAATTTCTCACTGCGGCGGTTTTTGACGAAAAATACAGAGACAAGCTCAGCCTTTGCGGAACAAAAAGCGGACGCGACATCGATAAAGTCAAAGAATGCGGTTTTACACAGCTTAAATACGATAATTTTTTCGGCGTTGAAGAAGCCGAAAAAATATACCTTCTGAAAAAGATTTACAAGGATAAAATCAAACCCGAAAATATGCTCGATGAATCGGTTGACGACAAGTGCTATCCCCTGAAAGATTACCATTATGTTTATATATGCGAGATAGTCGGCGTTTTAACCGAAAAAAACAAATGAAATCGGCGGACGGTATATGAAAAAATATCTTGAAATAGGGAAAATACAGAATACTCACGGAATTGCGGGCGATATGACGGTATACTGTCTTTGCGACAGCCCGGATGTCTTTGTCGGTATTGACAAGGTCTTTTTGAAAGAAAAAAACGAATACCGCGAGTATAAAATGAATAAAAAATCGGTTTTTAAGCCGAATGTTCTGCTTGTACATCTTGTCGGAATCGATTCGAGGGAATTTGCGGCGACATTCAAAGAAAAATTTATTTTCGCAGACAGAGCCGATCTGCCCGCACTGAACGCAGGATCATACTATATTGCCGATTTGCTCGGTCTCTCGGTTATCGATGCGAAAAGCGGACGGATTTACGGAAAAATTACCGATGTAATCAATAACGGTGCCTCGGATATATATGAGATTACATCGTCCGACAACCGTGAATTTTTGTTTCCCGCCGTCGGCGAATTCATAGACAGGGTTGACCTGAACGAGGGCGTTTATGTCAATCCGATTGAGGGAATGTTTTAATGAATTTTGATGTTTTGACACTCTTTCCCGAACTTATCTCATATATAACCGATTCAAGCATAATCGGCAGAGCGAAAAAATCGGGACTTATAAATGTCCGTACACACGATATAAGGGATTTTTCGAATGATAAGCACCGCAGAGTAGATGATACGCCGTACGGCGGCGGAAAGGGAATGCTGATGGCGGCACCTCCGATTTATGACTGCTATGAAAATGTACGCAAAACAACAGAAGGAAGCTGCCGCTGCGTGTATATGTCTCCGCAGGGTAAGATTTTGACTCAGCGCCATGCGGCCGAGCTTCTTGATTTCGATAATCTTATTATACTCTGCGGACATTACGAGGGAATAGACCGAAGAGTTATTGATGAGATAGTTGACGAGGAAATTTCGGTCGGCGACTATGTTCTGACCGGAGGAGAACTTCCGGCGTGCATTCTCATTGATGTAATGGCGAGAATGATTGACGGTGTGCTTGCCGCACCCGAATGTTTTGAAAAAGAGAGCATCATGAGCGGAGAACTCGAGTACCCACAGTACACAAGACCGCTTGTGTTTCACGGAGTTGAAGTGCCGAAAGTCCTTCAAAACGGAAATCATGCCGAAATAGAAAACTGGAGAAAGCGCGCGTCACTTGAGCTTACAAAAAAGAATCGTCCTGATCTTGTGTAAAGCTCGATGACCGATTGTATATCTGTTACCCGATTATAAAAATACAGCAGGAGGGAGGAAGCTGTTTTGAAAAAAAGAATTGCCGAAAACGAAAAACGGGCGGGCAGTCCGAATTCGACATTTACCGTATGGGGCTCGATTTGCGGTTTTTTTGACGGTATTGCACTGAAACTGTATCAAAACAGTTTCTTGGGCAAATATTTCTCCTCATATGATAAATTTGAAGAAAAAGCCGAAAAATCCGCCGCCGCGGGAACAATCGCCGATTGGCGTCGGAAACATTACAAATTGAAATACCACCCCAAAAAAGAAATCGGAACCGAACAGATTGACGAGAATCTTGTTATTTACAATGCTTCAACAATAAGACAGCCTGTCAGCAAGCGTCTGAGAAAAGCAATATACGAAAACCGCATTTTGGCGGCAATTTCCGAAAAAGTCGCAAATATACCGCAGATGTCGGCATCGTCAATAGGCCTTTTGATACTTTCGATGACTCTCGTTTCGGTAATTATCCAGATGGCAAAATTTTTGCTTGTCGGCGAGTCTGCCGAACTTATATATCTGCTCTGCAACGGTCTTGTTTTAATAGTCGTGTCTGTTCCTCTGCTGACCAAAGGCAACATTTCGATATATGAATATGTGATGACAAGCAGAATAGGCCGATATATTTTTACACCGCTGATGGGTGTCGAAGACAATTCCGCCGAAACCGAAATAAAAGTGGATGATAAAATCAGCAAACGGGCAAATTTTGTATCATTTTTTGTCGGAATTTTGCTCGGGATGCTTACATTCAAGTTGAGTCTGCTGAATGTAGTGTGGCTTTTTGTCGCGTTTTGCGTTATAGCCTGCATAATCCGTACACCGGAATCGGGACTTCTCATATTCGGATTTGCGATTCCTTTCTCGGAAATAACCGACCTTTCGACCGCCTTGCTGTGTACTCTCGTCTTTTTGACGGCAATCTCCTATGCCGCAAAAATTGCCGTCGGTAAAAGAACGGTAAAATTCGAACCGATTGATTTTGTCTTTGCGTCTTATTTTGGCTATCTTATTTTGGGTGAACTTTTTACCGATGCCGAAGGAAAAGGAAGCAGAATCGTTTTTCTTTTGTCTTGCTTCTGCGTTTATTTCCTCTGCAAAAATATGCTCTGCTATTCCAAATGGCTTAATAAATTCATGACCGCTTTTTACGCATCCGCAACCGTTGCGGCATCATACGGAATTGTTTGTGCGGTAATAAGTAAAGAAATCGGCATCACGTCGTTTTTCAAAACTCAGGAACATTTCGCCGTTTATCTGCTGATCGCCTTTTTCATTACGCTGTCACTGTCTTTCACGAAAAAGATATCGGTATCCGCTTCGCTGTTTTCACTTTCGGTGCAGCTTGCCGCACTTGTTCTTACGGGATCCAAAACGGCTGTAATATCGCTTATAATAACATTTTTTATCTTTACCGCGATTGCATACGGAAAAATGTTCGCATGGATATTGTTCGCGTTGATTTCCTGCCCGCTTTTGCTTCCGTTTTTGCCGGAAACGATATCCGATAGAATTTTATCGGTGCTGCTTTTTACCGATAAATCATTTTTGAGATTCACCGAAATATGGAAAAATTCGCTTGCGGTTGCAAATATCAACCCGATAAGCGGAATCGGACTCTCCCGCGAGATGCTTGAAAAAATGTATTCAATGGTCACCGGCGGATTGACGCTCGGCAGCGAGTCCACTGGTAGCCTCTATGTTTATCTTTTTGCGGCTACCGGAATAATCGGGTTTTGCTTTTTTGCATTGGTTATGCTTTTGTACCTGCGCGCCGTTTTGTCATTTTATGAGACGGCAAGAGAAGAGCAGAATATGAAAAATCGATTCTGCGCCGTTTGCTGTGCGGCTATCGCGGCTCTTGTCTGCGGGCTCGGCGTATTCGTGTTTGATTCATCGGTATGTACGTATCTCTTTCTTGCATCTGTCGGAATATCGCTTGCAATCAAACGACGTCTTGAAGAAGATTCGATATCCGACGACATTGAATCGGATGCATCCCGAAGCGAAATAAATCTGAACCGATAATTCGGTTTTCGCAGAATATAATGATTTGATTAAATTAGGAAAGGTTAAAGGCTATGAAGGGTAAGACGCAAAAAAAACACGGAGTGGCCGATGCGGTTGCTCTTGCCTGCTTTGTTTTAATTGCCGTATCGCTCGTCTATTTTTTGCTTGTTTTGATTTTCGGCGGTTTTGAACGTTTCAAGCTTATATGGGAAAAAGACGAGAAAAGTGTAAATGTATCCTTTGTCTTGAAAATCGAAGGAGTCGACACAACATATTTTTCGGCGGAGCCGTCGGGAAACGATATCATATGCGATTTTATTTCGGTCGGGGATGACTTTTATATAGACGGTACCGCGGTAGGTAAGGTTACCGCCGTAACATATAAAGATCATAAAGTATCAACCGGACTTGTGGATACACAGGGCTCTCTCATATATGCGGCATATCCCGATGTCATCGACCTTTTGATTACCGTTGAGGCAAAAGGCACCGATACCGAAAACGGCTATACTGTCGGCGGAGTGATTTTGAAATCGGGCTCATCGCTGAACTGCTCGACTAAAAAATCCGAATTTCCTTCACAGGTTGTCTCGATAGAAGAGTGCGCCGATGACGAACTTATCGAAGACGACGCGGAGAAAGGAGAGATTACAGTTGGAACGAATTGAGACACAAAAAGAGCAAACGCCCGATTTTCAGGGGAAGCAGGGCAGAAAAGGTTACAGAAGAAATCTTGTTGACCTGCTGATTATCGTAATAATCATTCTGTCGGTCATTTCGCTCTTCTTCAGGGGCAGAATTGTAAGCCTGCTTAATAATG
>CAZHPU010000120.1:0-5207 GCA_964534435.1 uncultured Lachnospiraceae bacterium
GCTCATGCGCTTTGCCGAATTGTTCATGCGCTTGAAATTTTCTTCGGGTCTGAACAGACGGATTTCGCCGCTCTCGGTGCGGTATGCCTTCATTCCCTCGAAAATCTCCTGCGCGTAGTGGAATACCATTGACGAAGGCGCAAGCTCAAGCGGGCCGTACGGAACAATTCTCGGATTTATCCACTGTCCGTTTTCGTAATTCATAAGAAACATATGATCCGAAAAATAGACTCCGAACGGGAGTTTGTCGCATTCGGGCTTAACTCTCGGATTTTTTGTGAGTTCGATTTTGATTTCACACATAATTTTTGCCGTACCTTTCTTTTGATGCTTTTGCCGTTTCGTTTTGTCGGGACAGCGCCGCATAATTCGGTGGATCTCGCCCGACACTTCGTCGAAATTCGGAAAATTTATAATAACGCCGATTATATCACCGCCCGCCCGTCCTGTCAAGCAAAATCATAACGAAATTTTGCGGCTTTTGCCCGAAATTACTGTATAAAATCGCAAGTTTACCTTAATTTTCCGAAAAAAGCGGATTTTTTTCAAAAAAAGCGTCCCTCTTTCCGGCGCAGAAGCGTCGAAAAAAAGGGGCTTTCTTTAACCGTTTTGAATTTTATAGGTCGTCATCGTCTTCGTCCTTTGACCAACCCGAAATCATATGCATATCTCCGCTGTCAAGATCGAGAGCCATATTGTCTCCCATACGCATCATCATATTCCCGTCCGACTCGATTGCCATATTGTCGGATATCGTATAAACGAAGTCGCCGTCTTCAAAATCGAAAAAGTGCTTTCTCATTTTTCGTTCTCCCAATCTTTGATAATTTCGTAACTTACACGACTTCCCTTAACACGTTTTGCATGAAAATGTGCGCCGTTTGCCTTCCAATGAGGAAAATGATCTGCCTTTTCCGAATTGGTATCACGATGGCAAACTATGATGTTTTCGAGAATGTCGCATCCGCCGTCCGCGAGCGGTCTGATGTGGTCAATCGTCGGGTGATATGTGCTGTTCGGGTTTCCGCACGCCGATTTTTTCATAAGCCTACCTGCGTAATCGTATACCTCCTGCTTGTCCCCGAAAAGCTTGTTCCATACTGTTTTGGTCTTATACTTTGACATTTTGAGTACCTCCTTCCAATGATACTGTCTGTATTATAGTAAATCATTGAAAGAAGAGAAAGGGTACAGTTGTACCTGCTGTTATATTAAAGTAATTCCTTTGGTGAAACACCGAGTATATTTGCTATTTTTATGACATTTTCAAACAATGTTCCGCGCTTCTTCTTTTTCCACGCTTCAATGGTATCATATCCGAACCGAACATTATTTGCGGCTTCTTCGATTGTGCCGTATTTTTTTATCAATGCTTTGTAGCAGCTGTGCGCAGCTTCAACTGATCCGCATTTTTGATATCTTTCCAAAAGCTCCTGCAAATCAAAAATATCTCCGCCTGTTATCTGCTTCAAATGCTCGTATTCATTTTCCCGCGTAACGGTTGTACCTTCTTCCTTCATTGAAACGAAATTCACACATTCCCATTCATTCGGAACAAGATACGGGCTGTGCGTCGTATAAATAACTTTTATGCCGCCCTTTTCAAGTTCGAGAAGCTCTTTCAAAACCTCTTTTTGCGCAAGAGGATGAAGCATTGCGGCAGGCTCGTCTATGATGAAAACATCACCGGGCTCAAGCACGTTTTTTATGAACAGATAAGTAAAATACCATCGTCTGCCCGCGCTTGTCGAATTCAGCGCTATTTTTTCTCCGCCGTTTTCATGCAGAATTACAGACGGTATTTTACCGCCCGACCGCTCAACCGAAATGCGTTCGTACATTCCGCTCTCAAAATTCGGTCTGTTCTCATTCAGATATTTTTCGAAGCCCTTGAGAACATCATCGGGCAATAAAAAGTCTTTCTCTTCGCGAATCTTTTTCAGCATGATTTCCGGGTCGTCGCCTTTATAAGATTTAATCAAATATGCCCGCAAAATCACAGCCGATTTATCTACGTAGTATTCACCGATGTTTTTTTCACGCTCAAATATAACCTCGCTGCTTTCGTTTCTCAAAAACATGCATTTTGTGCCGATACATTTTTTCAGCTCACCTACAAACCTGAAGAACTTTTCGCCGCTTTCGAATTTGACACCGTTTTCGGACAGAGCCGCTTTCATTCTCTCCGCCCGTTTCGCAAGTTCATGAAGCAAATTGTTTATTTTCTCGCAATTTTTCTCCGTTTTGCGATTAATATTCTCGATTTCCTCTTTTATTCCCTCTTCGTTAATTTTGATATACTTTTTCTCGAACGGCGCAAAATCGGGTTTTTTATATTCGAGTTTGAAATTCAGTTTTTCAAATTCATTCCATTCGAGATATTTTTCGTAAGGTTCAAAGCATCCGAATTTAATCGACTTTTCATCTGCCGAACAGTTCTTCATAAATGATTCGGCGAGCCCTTTTGCCTGTTCCAAAGCAAAATTTATGCGGCTTTTAAGAAAAGCGTATTCGGTTGTGGAGCCGCCCGAATCGATGATTTTGAATGAGCCGACCGCATGTTCGCCGAATTCGCCGTATTCGATTTCCGCAAGCAGATTTTCGTATTCCTCAAGTGCGTCATTCAGCTTTTCCGCGTTCTTTTCGATTTCAATGATTTCGCTCTTCAACAGCGGCACCAGCTTTTTCGATTCGATTTTTTCCATTCTTCCGTCATTGCCCGAATATGCGGTAAATTCATATTCCTTTTCTGCGGAACTTTCGGGAAAGATTTTTTTGATGTCATCCTCTTGCAAACATCCGTAAATCTTATATTCGGGTATTGTTTTGCTTCCGTTTCCGTAGGGGTTGTCGTTTATCGAATAAATAATATTCAGAGCTTCCAGTATATTTGTTTTTCCGCTTCCGTTTTTACCGATCAGAACAGTCGGAAGCCCGTCGCAAAATTTTATTTCCGCCGACTTTTTTATCGATTTGTAATTTGCGATTTCGATTTTCGTTATTTTCATAAAATCTCCGCCGAATTTTTCTCTAACAGTAAATTTCTCACCGTCTGTCTGTGTAAATTATATTCGAAAAGACGCTCCTCGTCAACCTCGCTTCCGCCCTCGTGTGTAAAATTTCGCGCCCGATTTTTGTTGACTTTGCATATTTACCGCCCGACGGCGAAATCGTTTATAAAAACAGAAAACAGGTGACTTAAAGTCACCTGTTTTCTTTTACGGGAGTTTACCCCGTGATTTTATTTCGCTTCGGCTTCGGTCTGCTTTTTGGCTTCCTCGATGCACTTCGCGACCGCTTTCGCGAGTTCTTTCGGGCAGGAGTTGCCGCCGTGGCAGGTGATATTCTGTGTGCGGCGGATAACATCCTCGGCTTTCATTCCCTCGGCAAGCGACATAACCGCGTGCGAGTTGCCGTCGCATCCGCCGACGATTTCGATGTTGAAAATATAGCCGTCAACATAGTCGAAGCTGATTTCATCCGCGCAGACTTCTTTCGCGGTTTTGAACACAAAATGTTTATCCATAATATCTTCCTTTCTTCTGTTCCTTTCGGTATTTTCGCTTTATATCCGCGAGTTTATCTCGTTTTGATTTTGCAGATCGCAGAATTTCGTATATACTTCGTCGACGCCGTAAAGCTCGTCATGTTTGCCGACAGCCGACACTTTTCCGCCGCTTAAGACCACGATTTGATCCGCGCCGCGGATTTCCTTCATATTGTGCGACACGATAACCGCCGTGCGTCCCTTGATAACGGTGCGGATTGTATCCTGCACATCGGCTGTGTTTTTCGCATCGAGATTGGACGTCGCCTCATCGAGAAGCAGATAATCGGGATTTTTGATGAGCGTTCTCGCAATGGCGATACGCTGACGTTCGCCTCCCGACAGTCTTCCTCCGACCTCTCCGACTTCGCTGTCGAGTCCGTCGGGGAGCGCGCTTATAAATCCGCAGGCGTTCGCCTTTTCGGCGGCATCGTTAACCTCATCGTCCGACGGATCGCGGTCAAGACCGAAGCAGATGTTATCGCGGATACTGCATGAGAGCAGCGGGCTGTTCTGTCTGATATATCCGAAGCTGTCGCGCCATTCGTCGAGATGAATATCCTCAATCGGGCGGTCGCCGAAAAGAATTTCTCCGCCGGTCGGCTTATAGAACCGTTCGAGCAGGTTGATGATCGTGGTTTTGCCCGCGCCGCTCACCCCGACAATCGCGGTTGTCTTGCCGTGCGGTATGCTGAATGTGACATCGTCGAGAATCAGATTGTCGCCGTATCCGAAAGATACGTTTTTGAAATGAATATCCGAATCGGGAAGCGCGAATGAAACTTTCGATTTCATCGGCTCGTCATCGAGCCCGACAATCTCGCCTGCCTCGGCGGTCATGCCCTGCACTTCTTTGATGGTTTCATAGCACATAATCGGCTGAATGATATATATGGGTACGATTTCGAGATACATGACGAGAGTTACGAGATCGCCTGTCGTTATCTCGCCTTTTGCCACAAGCACGCCGCCGTACACAAGCATAAGCCCCTTGCAGAGTGCCGATGCCGAATAGGTCAGCGGCTGCACGATCATCTGCACAAGACCGAGCTTTTTATCGGCTTTGTAGAGCTTTTCGGTCTGCTCGCGTCCCGAATTTGTTTCCTTATTTTCGGCGCCGCAGCTCTTTATGAGTTTGATGTTGAACAGTCTGTCGGCGACATAAGCGGTCAGCTTCGAGTAAGCCGACTGACGGCGGTCGTTTGCCCTGCTTACCAGCCGTCCCGAAATGATGCAGACCGCAATCGACCACGGAATCACAAGAAGCAGCGAATATGTCATCTTCGCCGATATCTCAAATACCGCAAACAGCGTCAAAATCAAAGTGTAAATCATGGTAAACATGGTTATGAGATAGAACATAAGATAGCTTACCGATGATGTGTCGACGGTAACACGGGAGATAAGCGACGACGGGCTCATTTTCAGAAAGCGGCTCATCGGGAGATGAATCAGCTTTTTGCCGACCGCCTGCTGCAGATTTCGGTCGCAGAGGTTCATAATCCAGCCCTGAAAAACCGCGATTGCGATGCTCGCGACACCCGAAATCACGGTTACCCATGCGTATGTCGCAATCAGCGAATTGTCGAAGATGTTGCCGTCCATGATTTCGCCCGCGACCTCGGGCAGCATGACCGAGAGCGATGACACCGCCATAGAC
>CAZHPU010000121.1:0-5146 GCA_964534435.1 uncultured Lachnospiraceae bacterium
TATTCGATATATCGGAGGTACATGATTATGAAATTTATCGTAGAAACATCGGCACGTCACATACATCTTACAAATGCCGATATCGAAACACTGTTCGGACAGGGCGCGGTTCTCCACAATAAAAAGGATCTTTCACAGCCCGGTCAGTTCGCATGCGAGGAAAAAGTCGAACTTGTCGGCCCCAAGGGAAGCCTCAAAGTGTCGGTTCTCGGCCCCGCAAGATCTGCAACACAGGTTGAACTTTCGTTTACCGATGCGCGTACACTCGGACTTAAAGGAGTACCGGTACGCGAAAGCGGCGATATAGCCGGAACACCCGGACTCAAACTTGTAGGCCCCGCAGGCGAGATTGACCTTGCCGAGGGTGTTATCATCGCAAAGCGCCATATACATATGACACCTGCCGATGCCGAAGCATTCGGAGTAAAAGACAAGGATATCGTATCGGTCAAGATTGACAGCGCCGACCGTTCGACAATCTACGGCGACGTCGTTGTCCGTGTCTCTTCGTCCTACGCACTTGCAATGCATATCGATACCGATGAATCAAACGCAGCCTGCGCTTTCGGCGTATGCTACGGCGAAATCGTAAAATAAAAATTTAAGATTTGATACTTACCGACCTTTTCTCCGCGTAAATATCGGCGGAAAAAGGCGTGAAAGGAACAACTTGTATGGCTGAAAACACGAATCAGTCGCCCGAAGGCTGCACACACGACTGTTCAACCTGCGGTGCCGACTGCCCGTCGAAAAACGGCGGAAGTTTGATTGAAAAAGCGAATAAAGGCTCAAATGTCAAAAAGATGATTGCCGTTGTCAGCGGCAAGGGCGGAGTCGGCAAATCGCTTGTAACATCTATGCTCGCGGTGCTCACTCAGAAGAGCGGCAAGCAGGCGGGTGTTCTCGATGCCGATATCACGGGACCGTCGATTCCGAAAATTTTCGGTGCAAATTCGGACGTTCTCGGCAATGAAGACGGAATGCTTCCGGTGGAGAGCAAAAGCGGAATAAGACTTATGTCGATAAACTTTATGCTGGAAGACGAAACCACGCCGGTTGTTTGGCGCGGGTCGCTGATATCGGGAGCCGTAAAACAGTTCTGGACAGATGTCTGCTGGGGCGAGGTAGACTGTCTCTATGTGGATATGCCTCCCGGAACCGGTGATGTACCGCTTACCGTATTCCAGTCGCTTCCGATTGACGGGATAATTATCGTTACATCACCTCAGGATCTCGTTTCGATGATTGTCGCAAAAGCGGTAAATATGGCGAAAATGATGAATATCCCCGTAATCGGCGCGGTCGAAAATTACAGCTATTTCGAATGCCCGAACTGCGGCGAGAAGCACTATATTTACGGCGAGAGCAAACTCGATGAGGCGGCCGCCGAATACGGCATTCCCGTAATCGCAAGACTGCCGATTGATCCCGAACTCGCAAAACTCTGCGATGAGGGCAGACTCGAAGATATGTCCGAAAAACAGCAGGGCTATCTTTCGGATGCCGTTAAAATAATAACCGATTGATATTTCGGGTAAAAAACATCCTCCGTGTATGCACGGAGGATGTTTTTCCATGTTCGGGATAAGATCAGTGACATTCGAGCCAGTTTTTGCCGATGTTCACCTCGGCGGTAAGCGGTACCGAAAGATTTGCCGCGCTCTCCATCTCTCTTTTCAGAATTGCGGCGGCGGCCTCGGCATCTTTTTCGCTTGCCTCGACTATCAGTTCGTCGTGTACCTGCATGATAAGCATCGCATCAAGCCCGCTCGCCTCGAGCGCATCCTCGACTTTTATCATCGCGATTTTGATTATATCGGCGGCAGAGCCCTGAATAGGGCTGTTCATTGCCACACGCTCGCCGAATGCGCGTACCGATGCTTTCGGCGATGAAAGTTCGGGAATGTATCTGCGCCTGCCCGACATCGTGACGACATATCCGTTTCTGTATGCCTGCTCGACTGTCGCCGACAGATATTCCTCAACCCCTATGTATTTGGATTTGTAGGCGTGAATGTAGTCGGCTGCCTGCTTTTTCGGGATTTTGAGGTCCTGCGACAGCGAATATTCGCCGATCCCGTAGACAATTCCGAAATTGACGGCTTTCGCGCGTTTGCGCATTTCGGGTGTGACCTCGCTTTCGGGAACGCCGAATACCTGAGATGCCGTGGCGGTGTGAATGTCGGCTCCCTCGATAAACGCCTCGGTCATCAGTCGGTCGCCCGAAATGTGGGCAAGCAGACGAAGCTCGATTTGCGAATAGTCGGCATCGA
This sequence comes from uncultured Lachnospiraceae bacterium, assembly GCA_964534435.1. GTDB lineage: Bacteria > Bacillota > Clostridia > Oscillospirales > CAG-272 > CAKSQF01. Next base: position 2,274 of record CAZHPU010000121.1, read on the forward strand.
TGAGCAGCCTTCCGCTCGGAGCGGGGAAGTATTTGCGCATGCGGCTGCCGAGTTCGGTGCGTATCGGGATGTTTTGCAGATTCGGCTCGGTTGACGAAAGCCTGCCGGTCGCGGTTACAGTCTGATTGAATGACGTGCGTATTCTGTCATCGCCGTCTGCGGCGGCGGGAAGCCCGTCGGCATAGGTCGATTTCAGCTTCGCGACCTGCCTGTAATCGAGAATAAGACCGATTATCGGGTGGTACGGGTAGAGCTTTTCAAGCACTTCGGCGTTGGTCGAATATCCCGACTTCGTCTTTTTGAATGACGGAAGACCGAGCTCGTCGAAAAGCACTGCCGCAAGCTGCTTCGGCGACGAAATATTGAATTCATGCCCTGCCTGAGAGTAAATCTCGGCGGTGTAGGATTTGATTGCACCGTCAAGTTCTTTTGAAAAATCAAGCAGACCCGCACGGTCAATCAGCATTCCGCGCTCTTCCATTCGGTAGAGGACGGCGGCGAGCGGCATTTCTATATCGTAAAACAGCCTGTCCATCGTAAGCTCGCGGAGCTTCGCCTCGGTCAGCTCGGACAGCCTTAATAAATCGGATGCGGTTTTAAGCGGCGCACCCAGCCAGAGTGAGCCGAGCCTGTCGGTTGAATAGCCCGAATCGGTAGGCGAAAGAACATAGGCGGCAAGCAGAACATCGTATACGCAGTTTATCGTGCGCCCCAAACGGTGAAATACATTTTTGCAGTCATAAAGGACAAACTGTCTGCCCTCTTTGTCAAAAAGCGGATAAAGCTCGGATATATCATCGAAATTTACCTTCCGACAGCTGTTGCTGTCGGCAATCTCAACCGATTTTTCATCGAAAAGCAGGGCGATTCTGCCTCGGTATTCGATACCGCATGCCTCTTCTGCGCCGATGACGGCAATTTCGCTTTGCCCGGAATCCGACGGCTCTTCGTCAAGTTTGAGGCGTTTCGAAAATCCGGTAAATTCAAGCTCGGAGAAAAGGGCTCTGAGCGACGGTTTGTCAATATCTTTCCTGATTATTCCCGCAAGACCGTCGCCGACGTCAAGCGGAACGCTGTCGCATATTTTCGAGAGAAATTTCGACATGTATGCCGATTCTTTTCCCGCTTCGAGATTTTCGAGCATTTTTCCTTTTTTGATTTTGTCGAGATTTGCGTAGAGATTGTCTATGTCGCCCCATTCGGCAATCAGCTTTGACGCACTTTTTTCGCCTATTCCCGCAACGCCGGGGATGTTGTCGGACGAGTCGCCCATGAGCGCTTTCATATCGACAAATCTGTCGGGAGTTACACCGTATTCTTCGGTGAAGCGCGCGGCATCGTATTTTTTCGTTCCGCTGTTTGAGGCAAGCAGAACGGTGCAGTGCTCTCCGATAAGCTGCAGACTGTCACGGTCGCCCGTAAGAACATAGCAGTGTATGCCGTTTTCGCCGCCGATTCTCGCAAGCGTACCCAGAATGTCATCGGCTTCGTAGCCCTCTTTTTCGATTACGTTTATTCCCATCGCCGCCGCGAGCTTTTTCGCGTACGGAAACTGCATCAGAAGTTCGGGAGGGGTGGGACGCCGTCCCGCCTTGTATTCGGCATAGCTTTTGTGCCTGAATGTCGGAGCGTGAACGTCAAATGCTATCGCCGCGTATTTCGGCGAAAGCTCGTCAAGCTCGGAAAGCAGAACATTCATAAATCCGTAAACCGCATTTGTGAACAGACCGCTTGCCGTGGTAAGCGGTCTTATCCCGTAAAACTGACGGTTGAGGATGCTGTTGCCGTCGATTATGAGCATATTTTCGTTCTTGTCCATGATTTTTTTGCCCGTCACGATTTTATCTCGCGGCGGACATTCCTTTCGGTTGTATTTCGGACGGATGTCCGACCTCGGCGATTTAACCGCCGCATCTTAATTTGCAAAAAAAACTTGTAAAAATTCAAAAAATGTGGTAAAATAAACTTTACGGTGTGCCTGCCGACAGCCGCCGCATAATACAAATATATAATATTATCAAAAAAAGGAGGTGAAAGAGTGTTAGGAATTAAAAAAGGCAAAAAGAAAAGAGCGGCTGCATTTGTCGATTTCGACCACTGGTGTATTTCAATGTTCGGCAAATACGGAACAAAACCGGATGTTCATCTGTGGTATGATGAAATCAGCCGCGAGTACGATCTTCGCGAGCTCTGGATTTTCGGTGATTTTTCAAATCCTCAGCTTCGTTCTATGCTGTCCGAACTGCGTGAAATAACGAATACCATAATTGAGACGCAGTCCTCCGATGAACACAGCGAAAAAGATTTTACCGATTTTATTATGCTCGATCATATATACCGCAGAGCAAATGAGCGCGGTATCAAAACTTTTATTATTTTTTCGGGCGACGGTCATTTTTCGTCTGTTGCGAGTTATCTTAAAAATGAGTGCGGCAGGGAAGTTATTATTTACGGGATTAAAGGCGCTTTCAGCAGTCAGCTGAAAGGATGTGCGACCGAAACGGTCGAAATGCCGCAGGGAGAGGAATTCAAAAAATGCTGCTGCCGCGCGGTTTACAGACAGATAAGCGATATTTATTCGTCAAACAAAAATGCCTGCCCCACATTCCGCACAACCGCATCGGTTGTCGCGGGAAAAATCGGATGTGACAGCGATACAATATCCGAAGTGATGAACGAGATGATAGCCGACGGCTATCTGTATCAGGCGAGGAAGTATGTCGGAAAGGGAAGAAGCATAAAAATGCTGAAAATCGATTCGGAAAAAATTTCCGCGGCGGGTTTCTTCTGATTTTTTACGGTGCCGATGTCAAACCGATGACGTCGGCACCTTTTTCTTTTATCGGTGAATGAATTTGACCGCAATAAGCCCC